>CAVFMC010000087.1:0-3832 GCA_963623565.1 Bacteroidaceae bacterium
ACATAATTTACATATCGAAAATAGCAGCATTCAAATCCATCGCCACGCTAAACCTAATGTTGCGTTAATCAAACTATTTATTCGCAAATTGAAATTAGCTAACGAACAGGATGCAGATTATCATCTGCGTTGGCATAGTTGGTTATCCGGACAGTTTGTCCAGGGAATTTGCAGCGGTAATATTGCACTAACCCATAAAACCACCTCCAAAAAGGCTAATCCACCTACCGCGCACGCACCGATACGCTCCAAAATTAAAGGGTCCATATATCTTTCCGATTATAAACTACAAGTCGATGAGAGCTTGACCGCCCTGGTAGCATGGGGTCTGCTACCTCAGTCAGTGTTGCGTGCGGAGGACGCGACTACTGCTGCCCCTACCACCATCGCAACGCTACCAGATCGAATCGATTTGATGGTTAATATCCTGCGCGGCCAGATCGCTTGGCCTTCACGCTTACATAAGCCCTTAAATTTAAAAAATATTAGCGGCCGAATGAACTGGTATGGCAAACAGAATATGTGGCAGCTCAGCAATCTGGAAATACAGGATGCCTGCTGCTTTTTCAAGGGTAATCTGCTACTAAAACCCGCTGGTGGTCTAGATAGTTATCTAGAAGCGATCGCCTCGCTAGCCTGTCGTGACCTGCGTCAATTACATCACTATTATCCTAAAGGGATGCTGGACCCGGAAGCAGAACAATGGCTCCGTCACGCCTTTTTACAAGGCAACGTGCCCCATGGCCGTCTCTATTTTAAAGGCCAGCTTAGCCGTTTTCCCTTTAATACTTCCCTGCCAGCTACTACTCTGGCTACTATCGAAGGCACTCCGCCATCGCCTACGCCTACACCCGCCGAACTTTTTAAGATCGAATTAACCGCCAAAGATCTGGTGCTTAAGTACGATCCGGATTGGCCAGTGATCGAACAATTAAACGGCAAAGTACTCTTTTTAGGTCCTAAATTATACATTGAAGCTACTAGCGGGACTATGCTAGGCGTAGACTTGTGCCGTAGAACACCAACGATGCTACGTGATGAGCAAAATCAAGCAACGTTCGTGGAAGCTAACCATGCTACAGCACCACACATGAACGATGGTAGTAACGGTATTAATCCGCGTCACAATAATGATAATGACAACACTAGCAATAATAACAATAAAGTTATCGCAGTGATTAATGATCTTGCCCATCCTGAATTGATAATTACGGGTAAAGTTCGGACCGATTTTAGTCAATTACTAAATTTTATTAACCATTCTCCGCTAAAAACCTCCTTAGGACAACGTTTGGTGCCCCTGCAGATTCAATCGTCCAGTAAATTAACTCTACGCTTAATGCTGCCGCTATGGCAAACGCCCATGCGAGATATAAGCGTTAACGGTAGCGTCAGTATAACTAATGGCCATCTTAGCGTGCCCATAGCTTATCCGATCACTATCCACCAACTTAAAGGCAAAGTCCATTTCAATCAAGAACAGATTCTACCTTCCGCCATCTCGGGTCAGCTTGGCCGCGCCTGTCCGATTGCGATTACCATCGGCCGTTCGCAACAACCGGAATGGATTAAAATTCACAGTCGTTTTAAACTGCCACTGCTACAGCTAGCAGAGCTGGGACCTAGTTTTAGACAACTGGTAACCAAGTGGCCGCTGCTGTTCCCATCACCAACCACCGTGTCCTCTGCATCATCTACCTCGCCCCTGCTGTCCGGACAATTGCCGCTAGATATCTCGATTTTAATTCCTAAAAATGTCGATTCCAAACCGATCGACTCCAAGCTAGCGACCGACCAAAACGATAAAAACGATAATAGTTATCAATTTGTTATTACCAGTCAGCTGCGGGGCACGCGGTTCAATCTCCCTGCACCCTTAACTAAAACCGCTGCCGAGTCAACCGAATTATCGTTAGTGGGTAATACTACGTCTAATAACCTAGAGCTAATCGGCAAATTAGGTTCTCTGCTACAAGGCACTGCCAAGTGGCAAGCGAAAAATGGGAGCTGGGCGCTATCGCAAGCGCAACTGGTCTTAACCGACGCAACGCCTAATAATAAACCTGACCATGCAATAGAGGGAATCAAACAATCAATTGCTAATCTGCAATGCAACCTACACTTAAAGCGGCTAGATTTAACCCCCTGGATCACTTTATACCAACAAATTACCTCCTCCGCCTTATCCGCCCAGGATAAAACTACCGTTATAAATCAAGTTTGGAACGCAGATGTGCGACATCTACTGCTAAACGGCCATGATTTAGGTAGCGTACAGGGTTCCTACTTGCACGACCAACAGCGAATTACCGTTAATAGCCAAAGCGATCTAGTACGTGGCACTCTGCTCTGGCCCAAAAGCGATCACTATAATCACCGTCAGCCGTCGCAAAAACCGATCGAAATCAAACTGGCTTTTTTAAATTTGGATAAGTTATTAGCTAGTCGCCAGGCTAATCAAATCACGCCAACAGATAACCCCTGGACACTTACATTCCCTCGACAGCTGATAAACCTCTCGATCGATCAACTCCGCATTAACGGCGCTCGCTTCCACCAGTTTCAAACCCAACTAGATGCTACCAGCACACCGAGCAGCCGGCAGGCGCAGATAAAGCAACTAAGTTTTGACTGGCAGCAAACCGCAACTACTGGTACGGGCAGCATCACGCTAGCCAAAACAGGAGGACTAGAAGAATTAAAATTAAAGGGCAAACTTAGCTGCCCTAACGTCGGTGAGCAACTACGCCAGCTGGCGCTAACCGATCATCTAGTGCAGGGCAACGGTTGGTTATCGGGCGAATTAAGTTATCGACCTACCCCATCAACACTAACCGCAACTAGCCCCAACGCCAGCTTTGATTGGCGTAATTTAACCGGGCAGATTCAAGGCCAAGTGGATAAAGGATTTATCGTCAACCTGGATCGTTTGGCCACCGCTAATTTAACTTTAGGCAAAATTATTAATGCACTCAGTGTAAATAGTCTCTTGGATCGCTTAACACTGAATTTTAAAGATATTACCAGTAAAGGTTTAGCCTTTAAAAACGTTTTACTGGCTGGACAGCTGCATGAAGGAATGCTGACGGTGGATAAATTAGCGTTAAATTCCACCACAGTTGATGCGGATGCCACCGGTTGGCTCAATCTGATCAAACGAAAATATGATCTGCAGGTAAAAATAACCCCTTATCTAACTAAAAGTGTTCCGATCGCAGCGACCCTACTGGGCGGACCGATCGCTGGCATGGTGGGTCTGGTAGCGGATTCGGTGGCGACCGTAGCTGGTCGTAAGATCATTAATTACAGCTATCACCTAGAAGGCAATTGGTAAAAAGTGCGGTTAAACAGGGATGGAATCAAATTATGTCAAGCGTATTTATACGTATTGATTATTTCTAAAAACTGGAGTATTTTAAGACTGTTGCTGCGAGAGTGGCGGAATGGCAGACGCGCTGGATTTAGGTTCCAGTGGAGCGATCCGTGAGAGTTCGACTCTCTCCTCTCGCATGTTCATGCTATTGAACGCAGTTATTATTATGATAATATTGTAATTCGAGTAATTTATTGGAGTAAACAGTTAACGCGGTAGATACAAATTGTGGTGAATGCAAGATGTCGGACGTAACATACCTTTCAAAAGAAATATCTGATTTGGGTAGGGAATTAACCATAACCATTCCCGCGGCGTTAATTGGTGATGAATATCAAACAGAATTAACTAAACTAGTTAAAGATAGTAAGCTACCCGGTTTTCGTAAGGGTAAAGTACCCACTCGGGTTATTGAACAACGTTGTGGCGCCCAACTTAAACGGGAAATCATCACTAAGT
>CAVFMC010000088.1:0-3774 GCA_963623565.1 Bacteroidaceae bacterium
ATTAAAACCATCGAAAGAAACAACAACAGATTTGGAGGTAAGGAAATGAAGATCAAAGAAGCACTAGTATTCGTCAACGGCAACGTCAAGATCGGTATCAGCTTGCAGGAGCACGCTAACCCGTTCAATGCCAAGCCATATGAGCGTGTCGTTAGCTACATTGCAAACACGCCTGAGGAACGGGCAGATTATCTTGATAATGAATGGTATCTCGCTGAGTACTATGCTAAACATGCCCAGCACTTCATCGAAGCCCAAGAAGCTTTCGAGATTCCCGCTTACGCCATTTGGTGCGCTGCCGTCAACCTGATGTGTTCTGCCAAGAATTTTACGCTCGAGGTGAAATAGCAATGTACAGATCCACCCTCGTATACAGCTCAACGGAAACCTGGTCAACGATCGGTGCTAAGGTCATCCTAGTACGCCAGTACAAAAACGAGGAGTTCGTTTTTCACGCCATCCCCGCCGACTACCGAAGCGATGCCGATCAGATCCATGCAAACAAGATCAACGCTGCCGCTTCCGCGCTTCGAGCGCTGGGCATAACGGAACAGTCAATGTTCCGTCTTATGTCAAAGGCGCTGGGAATGTCACCACGCTATAGATTGGAGCAATGTTAATGCTAAATGATCTTCTTTCCCTGGCCTTCATGGTCGCTACCCTGCCCCTGCTATACGTGATTGGATGGTGCTTGTTATGATTGATGATCTGCTTATGGGCGTGCTTTTGCTTCTTGCGTCCGTGCTGGCTGTTACGCTGCTCTACGCCCTGTTAACGGCGTTGGTCGGCGCGAACGTTAACCCGTTTGTTCTCGGCGCAATAGATGGCGCAATCGTTGGCGGTACAGTCGTTTACCTAATCTGCCTTGTGATCTGGTACTAGCACAAAAAAGGAGCGCCCGACTCGTCAGGCGCTCCCAGGCGGCAACCGCAGTAAACCGCCGATACCTACATTTTACCGCAACCCTAGCATTTTCAACATCTTCAAAAACCCCTCACGCGCGGCGTTGTTCTCAAACCGAACAACGCCGTTGCCATATAGGCGCCCGATTTGCCGCGCGAACTTGCCCGCAGATTCGACCAGGTACATGTTCGGCCTATGGTCTTCCGTGGTGAGCGAGTAGACCATAGCGCCGTTAGGAACCCTGCCGTTGACATAGAAAAGTCCGTTGCTTGCGTCCAACCAAACGGCATATGTCTTGCCCATGTACCTAAAGCCATACCGATATTTTGCATTGGCCGTTTTCTTTGCAATGAACAGATCGTTGCTAGCTGCGAACTCGTTATCAATCATAACCTTTTCGAGCTCGCTACCTGCGATTACCTGCCCGACCAGCGTTTCGCGCTCGGATTGCGCAAACGCTGCATCTTTGATGTGATGCAACAGCACTGTTTTATGATTGTGCCAACTGTAACCTGGCTTAGGCTCGTCAGTGATCCCCAACCATAGAAAAGCCGGATTAACGAGGTCAACGGCATTGGACAACAGATACAGTTGGCAGTTGTTGCGCTTACGTCCTACAGTCTTCCACAGCTTCATCAACTTGCCTATATCGTCATACAGGTACCCCGGCGGTGTTCGCGTTTCGCGAATGTACTCATCGAAAATCAGCCGCTTGACCTTGGGGTATGCCGTGCCCTTGTATGTGCCCTGCTTGGACAAGGCGAAGAAATGGCAGCACACGCGCCAATTGGGCTTCTCGCCGTCTTTCGGCTTGCGAGCTATATAGCCGTGGTCTTTGTCCGTCTTGAAAATGTAGCCGGGGCACTCGTTATGCTCGGCCAGATCATCAAAGAAATTCGCCGCTGCTTTCTTCAATTCGGTGTCATAGCGGCGGATCCAGCCGAATTCTTTTCCGCTCTTCAAGAACTCGCGTACGCCTTGGAGGGTAAAACTATAGGTTTTACCTATAGAATTACCCCCTACGCAAATGGTCATAGGCGCATTGAATGAAAGCGTTTTCTGCAAATATTTGTCGTAATAGAACATTAGTTCGAAGACAGCGAAACGCTGGTAACGGCCTTGTCGGTTGCAGCGGTAACGCCGGTAACAACGGCAGTGGTCGCACCAGTGGCAGACTTGAGCGCGTTAGCCTTGGTAGCCGTGACGGTGTAGCCAGTCAGTAACTCGGGGTGGCCGTCAATATCGGCATAGGTCGCAATCGTCTTAGTGGTCGGCGTACCAGTGATTGCGCTAACCAAGCTAACCGTTGCCGTGGTGATCTTGTTGATCACGTTGGCCGTTGCAGCGGTTACGCTCGTTACAAAATCCCCGCTGGTGGTGGTCACCGTGCTAGGCGCGGTCTTGTCCTCAACGCCTTTGAGCGCAGTATCAACGCCGTTTGCGAGTGCGTTGTAATCTGTAACGATTGCGATCTGGTCGGTGCCCTCCAAGGTGGGAAGGCCGTAATTAGTCGTTTTACCTGCCATTATAGTATCCTCCTATAGGTATCTGCGAACCCACCAGCGGGCAGAAGCCCGCAGGTAGTCATTGCAATTGCCGTTGTCGTGGGGGCACGGGCTAGACCCTGCGCCCCAGATGTGCCCATCAGTGGCGGTGATCAGCTCAACATGTGTCGCATCGCTGCCGCCAGATTGATTCATAAGCAGAAGATCCCCCGGCTGCACGTTGGACGTGTCAACGGTCTTTCCCCTGCCCTCTTGGACAAGGGCGCCAAGCGTCATCTGCTCGCCTGTCCACGTCCCAACATTTAAGCCCGTGATCTGCTTATACGCTGCCCAAATGCAGGCGCTGCAATCGGTAACCCCGCTGTTAACCGGGTCAAGCCGCCCCGCGCCCTGGCTGTAGGTGAATTGACTGTCCCATGAAATGAACAGGTCAACCACCTGCTGCGCCGCGCTGCTGCCCGTGTCGCTGCCCTGGTTGTACTGATCGTTGTTGGTGTCGCTCGACCCGTTGGGGTTGGTTGCTGGGATCCATATACCAGGGGCAGACTTGTAGCATACAACGCCATCACTATAGCCGTTGATCCCGTAGACCGTGAGCACGTTGTTGATCAACTGCGCATATGAAAACGTGTTGGACGCTTGCCCGTCAACCCCAGTATCAGGATTGCCACCCGCTTCGTAGTCCCAACTAACGCCGAAGTCCGGCGGCTCGCTTTCGCCGTCCCAAGCTTTGAGCATATTGTAAACGGTGTTTCTGCGGTTGGAGTAGCGGCCATACTTCATGTTCATGATCGTGGAATGAAATCCATCCAGTGTGCAGTTTCCAGTAACGGCGTTAAGGCCGCTGCCTGCGCCACTATAGCCCCATTGATGTATAAGGTCACAGGCGTAGATTAGCGTTTGCGGCCTATCCCAGCTGAAACCGTAGTTAGCGGCCTGGGCTGCGTACTCGTTCGTGAACTGGTCGATAAATTTCTTTGTTTGCGCCTTCCGGCAACCCTCGGTTTTGGCGTACTCAACGAAAGCCGCGCTTTCGGAATCGTTGAGATCCCTCCCCCACCACCAAGCGGAATCATGGGCGGCAAGATCTGCGACCACCTGGGGGGCTGCGGCGGCGAACACCGCGAACCCCTCCGGGTCGTCCGTTTGGCACAGTTTGAGCAGGTCAGCGCCGTTAGATCCGGCTTCCTGCATCATGCCGATGGAGATCATGCCATCCGCATGGTAAACGCTGCCCCAATTCCATTCGGATTCGACTTTGCCCATAACGTACATTGCGTAATGGGCTGTGGTGGTCTGGTTAGGCATGGCTACGACTCAACAGGCGTGGGCGTGTCACCGAAATTGGCGTTGACATATATACAGG
>CAVFMC010000089.1:0-3759 GCA_963623565.1 Bacteroidaceae bacterium
TCCGATTTATTATCATTAATCTTATTAGCTGCGATTGACACTAGTAGTTCCGGCAGAGTCATTATCGGGATCTTATACTTTTTAGCTGCCGCCACCTTGCTAGCACCAGGCCGCGCACCAATTAATAGCAGACTAGTACGCTGACTGACGCTCTCGGTCACTTTAGCACCCCAGTATTCCAGCTGCTGTTGGATACTCTCTCGAGTAAAGCCATCGATAGTACCGGTAACTACCATGGTTTTTCCACGCAGTGTTAGCTCCTCATCTTGACTTATTGCATGGTTATTATGATTTGCATCCCATTGTTGCTGTACCAAATGTGGTTTAGCCGGCCAAGTTATACCCGCCGCTAATAACCGCTGCACCAGCTGCTGGTTATCGCGATTGCCAAAAAAATCGATGATATTCTGTGCCATAATTTCGCCCACCCCCTCGATTTGAGTCAGCTGTGCTAGATTAGCCTGGCTGAGCGCACTCCAATCATCATCAAAAAAATTAGCCAGCAGCTTAGCGGTGACTAATCCCACTTCAGGAATGCCTAGCGCAAAAAGAAAGCGGGGCAGTGTGGTGGTTTTAGCAGCCTCACGGCTAGCTAGCAGCTTGTGCACCGACTGTTCCCCCTGGCGCGGTAGTTGCAGTAACTGGTCGGTACGTAAGGTAAAAAGATCCGCCGCGTCGGTAATCAGCTGCTGAACTAAGAGCTGCTGAATCAACGCGCGGCCCCAACCTTGCAGATCCATCGCTTTACGCGAGACAAAATGCAGAATATGCGCTTCGATCTGCGCCGAACAATGCCAATTACTGCAAAAAAGCTGAATGTCGCTGCGTGGATGGTAAATCAGGGCACTGTGGCAAACCGGACAGGCTGGCGGCGGCTGAATCATCTGCGTCTCCGGCGGTCGCTCCAGCAGCACCGGCGCCACCACTTCCGGAATCACATCCCCGGCGCGGCGTACCGTCACCATATCCCCTACCCGCAGGTCTTTAGCCTGAATTTCATGTAGATTATGTAACGTGGCCCGGCTAACAGTAGCGCCATTAATCCGCACCGGAGCTAAATGGGCCACCGGGGTGATTACGCCAGTGCGCCCCACCTGAAATTCCACCGCTAGCAGGCGGGTCATCTCCTCATGGGCAGGAAACTTATGGGCAATAGCCCAGCGCGGCGAGCGGGCAATCCAACCCAGCTGTTCTTGGAGCTGCAGATCGTCAACCTTGTACACTACCCCATCAATCTCGTAGGGCAACTGTTCGCGCTGCTGCTGCATCTGCTGAAAATAAGCGATGCAACCGTCGATTCCTTGCACCCGAGCAATTTCGCTGCTGATGATAAAACCCCAACGCTTAAACTGCTGCAGTAAGGCAAAATGGGTGGTTGGTTTGTTATGGTTTTTAGCCTGGTCGTTCAGTTCCTCCCAAACTCCTAGCGCATAAGCGAAAAACGCAAGCTGCCGCTGCGCGGTGACCGAAGCATCTAGTTGGCGCAAGCTCCCGGCGGCGGCATTACGTGGGTTAGCCAGCGTGGCTAGGCCAGCGCGGCGCGCCTGTTCATTGTACTGCTGAAAAGCGGCTAAAGGCATATAGATCTCGCCTCGAATCTCTACCTTAGCGGGCGGCTGGCTACTCTGCAAGCGTTGAGGAATGGCAGCCACCGCTCGGGCGTTGGCGGTCACATCCTCGCCCTGCACCCCATCGCCGCGGGTAGAAGCGGAGACCAGTTGGCCCTTAATATACAATAAATTTAACGCTAGTCCATCGATTTTAGGTTCTGCGACAAAAGTTAACTGGCTGGCCGTACGGCTAGCGACGTTTTCTTCCGTCGCCACTGCCGACGTTGCCGCTGCGATTTTACTTAAACGATTGTCTAGCCGCTGCCCAAACTGTCGTAATTCCTCCAGACTAAAAACGTTGTCTAGCGAAAGCATGGGAATTTGATGTCGGGTGGCAGCAAACTGTTGCGCCGGGCGAAAGCCTACCTGGCGCGTGATGGAATCCGGAAGCGTCCACTCCGGATAGCGCTCTTCTAAACGGCGTAATTGCTGAAATCGCTGATCGTAGAGCGCATCTGGTACCACCGACTGGTCCGCCTGATAATATTGCTGACTGCAGGCCCGCAGCCAATCATTTAAACGGCACATCTGTTGCTGAATTTGCTGCTGCAACTGTTGCCTGGCTGGATTTTCTCTATCCATGTTCATTCATATCCAGTTTTTACTAATCGCATTTGCGCCACCAGAGCCAACTACCCACAAAAAGCAGCGGCAAGGTAAGCAGCTGCCCTAGAGTAAAGTGGCTACAGAGATACCCGATCTGCCAATCCGGTTCGCGAAAACATTCACAAAACAGCCGCGCTACCCCATAACCAACTAGCAGTAAACCGGTCATACGTCCCTCGGCACTGGGCACAGCTTGTGCATCTTGTTTAGGTATTTTATTCAGATGGCGCTGATAGATATTCAGTAGTAGAAAAAGTAGTAGCCCTTCGCCAATGGTTTGATAGAGCTGGGAAGGATGACGAAACTGATTATCCAGCGCCGGAAAACGGACCGCCCAGGGCAGCTGACTGACGCGTCCGCAGAGCTCTTGATTAATAAAATTGCCGATCCGTCCTAGCCCTAACCCAATCGGAATCAGTGGGGCGAAAAAATCGGTAATGCGTAGGAAAGTCACTTGATAGACACGACCCACCAGAATGATAACCAGCGCGGCGCCTAGCAACCCGCCATGAAAAGACATGCCACCCTCCCAGACTTTGAATGGAAACCAGGGATCTTGCTGCCAAAAGAGTAGACCATACCAGAGTACGTAACCGACACGCCCGCCAATCACTGCGCCTAAAAATCCCCAGAGTAGGCTGTCTTCCAATAGCGCGGGCGGGAAAAGCTGACGGCTACCATTGCGTTGCCAAGCTAGCGCCCAGATCAACAGTAGAGCGATGCCATACATTAGCCCATACCAACGGACAGTAAAAGGGCCGATGGTGATTGCAATCACTGACGCTGGATCATCACTCATTACAAACATGGGTAGCCCTGTCGCTTATTTTATTGGTATTCATACTGGTCGTTATTAATTTGTTGTTTATTTGTCTTTGGTGCTAGAAGCATCGGAGCGAGCAAGCCAAATCGCTTGTATGGTACCAACGATCAACATTAATCCTAACGCACTGATAATTTTAAATTTAACCCAGATTTCGGTGCGGCAAATCGCGGCCACCCCGAGATTTAAGAGCCCCAGCAATGCAAAACTACCGCCCCAGAGCAATTCTAATTTGCGAATCAAGCGGAGCCCCACCGGTTGAGGCCATTCACGTAGCATCAGCTCGACCAATGTAGGACAGCGCCGCCACCAGAGCCGGCAGACCACAAAGCTGAGCGCCAACAACCAATACACCAAGGTGGGTTTTAATTTAATAAACCATGGCTCATGCAGGAGTAGCGTAGCGGAAGCCGTCACAATAATACACCCGCTGCTGGCTAGTTGCCAACCGTTAATCTTATCGACTTTATGATGTTTACGTTTATTGAAATAGCAATTGATCAGCAGCGAAAGAAGGGTAAAACCCAGCAGCGCCGCCGTGGCCACGTACAAATCAAAATATTGATAGCAGACAAAAAAAATGCCTAGCGGTAATAAACTTTCCAGTAATGCTTTCATAAGCATAACTATAGCATATCATTGGCCGCTTGCAAGTGTGGCAACCTTATGTAATCTGCCTCATAATCCGGATGAAAGGTACTTACATATTCAGCGTCCAGT
>CAVFMC010000090.1:0-3732 GCA_963623565.1 Bacteroidaceae bacterium
TCCACGATGTGGTAAAAGAACTTAAGAAGATCCGTCTCACGAAGATGGGCAATGGCAAGTGGACATACAAGGATGCTCTAACTAAAAATTCAGAAAGAGATCATTAATGAGCTAGATCTGCTTTACTTTAAACGAGACGACATGACGCCCCATGTTAAAGTTCGTAAACCGCTAAACAGGGATCGTAGGTCCTATACATTGAAGTCGGCAATTTCGGGTTAATAGCCGGCAATCTGATCAGGTACAAACACGTCGCAATATTTAATCCGCTGCACGCTAGTGGTAAATTGACCATGGTTAGTAAACTTAAACCAGCGACAGCCTGGCATGGAGGACCCTAGTTGGAACTGGTCATGATTCAAAGTGAACTGCCAACTAGCCGACGGTGTGGTAATGAAAGTCACAGCATGACCGTAGCTATAGGTGGATTGATGGACATGACCGCTAATGACTAATTTTACTTGCGGATAAGGTTTTATAATATCCAGCAGCTGCTGATAATTGAGTAGATTAATATTGTCTAACCATTGACAACCCACCGGCAGGATATGGTGATGCATTAAAATAGCTGTCGGTTTAGAACAGTCCCGGAGCTGATCACTTAAAAACGCTAAATTACTCTCATCTAATAACCCTGCGGTATTATTTAGCATTTGCGAATTTAAGATGATAAAACGCCAGCCAGTAAAATCTCCGACCTGATCCAACCGATGCATCGCTTCACCAAAATAAAGACGAAAATGTTTAGGTTCTTCATGATTGCCACAGGTGGCGTAGATAGGAATTTCAGGAAAATAATCATCCAGCAGCTGCCTGGCCAGTCGATACGATGCTTGCGAGTAGTCTTGGGAAATATCTCCGGTTAAAAAAATTAGATCCGGCCGAAGTTGATGATGATGAGCCGCCGCTTGTAAGGTCTGCGATACGCTCTGAAAAGTATTCACCGATGCTAAACAACGTGCGGTATCCGCAAACAGGTGAAAATCGGTTAATTGCAGGGCGGTTAAATGCCGTTTACTCATAGTATTATCGATCTATTTATACAATTAACTACAATTCCTCGCTAAATATTTGCTCTCCTAAGTTTAGACTTCCAATATTCCTAAGATTCCGGATTCTCTAAACTTAGCATATCCGTATTATAATCATAAGCAAAAAGTTCCGCGTACCGCCCCCATTCAATCACCGTTTTCAGCGTATCACTGGCGGTGTCGGCACCTAAATGCTGTTCTAGATCCGAGAGAAATTTACTAGCTTTAATGACATGTTCTTCGGTAGTATCCAGTCGCTTACGAATGAACCCTGCTAATGGTACATGGCGCAGGAGATGCTGCAAAAATAGTTGCTTACGTTCTATGATATCGGCATTAGCAAAACTCACGCCAGCATGAGTTAATTCAATCTCACCATTCGATACCTTAGCAAAACGCAGAATTTCTAGCGCTTCGGTAATAGGAAAGAGATCATCCACATCCAGCGACAGTTCATCAGCCACTAGCGATAGATCCACCTTTTGCTGCGCAAATTCCGGTTGGACCAACATCTCCACGATCCCACCCAGTTCCGATAGCTGGACCATCGGTAGCTTATGGTAGAGACTCATGGCAGGTGGCGCAGCGGTACGCGTACTGCGAGTTTTGGCGGTCATTAAGCAATAAACTTCATCCACCAGATTTAAATAAGCTAGATCCTGCTCATTACGTGGCCGCGGCAAATCCACTTTTAGCTCGGTTTTAAGATTGTGAGTCTCATTATCCAGGATCACAATGCGGTCCGCCATGGAGACCGCTTCGCTAATATTGTGGGTGACTAACACCATGCTTTTTAAATTAGTACAATGGCTATCCCATAAATCCAAGAGGTCGCTGCGAAGATTATCGGCAGTCAGCACGTCCAATGCTGAAAACGCTTCATCCATCAACAAAATATCTGGGTCAATCACTAGCGCGCGGGCTAGCCCCACTCGCTGTTTCATGCCGCCTGAGAGTTCTTTGGGATAGGCGGATTCAAAGCCATCTAGCCCCACAATATCAATGGTTTTAACCGAGCGTGAACGACACAGCTCTAGTGGTATCCGCTGCGCTTCTAAACCCAGTTCCACATTTTCTAAGACGGTCAGCCAGGGCATCAGCGCAAAACTCTGAAAAACCATCGCTATCCCGGGATTCGGTCCATGGGTGGGTTGATTGTTATAATACACTGTGCCAGCATTAGGTTCGGTAAGACCGGCGATAATCCGTAAGAGCGTCGACTTACCGGAACCAGATTTACCTAAAATCGCGATAATTTCATTGGGGTAGAGCTGTAAATTCACCTGATCTAATACAAAACCGCCTGCTACACCCGATGACCGATAACGTTTTTTAATATTTTTAAGCATTAAAATAGGAACGGCTGGATTAACTGGAGCGGCGGAACTCGTCGATGCTAGACTAGATGATGGCGTCGACGCAGCTGTTGGTAACGGCTGGCAGCTACCAGTCGTTCTATTTTGTGATAGACCCGCTAACTGTGCCGGCTCGGTGTGGTTTGTCATTATATCTGCCCAGTTATCTTTAATTGTTTATCGCTTCCACTACTGATTTCATATTATCTACAGCGACGATGTCGGCTGATTTTAAATCTCCTCCATCCTGTGTTTTAGTTTAGTTATTACGGAGCGGCTGTCAACTGATAATACTATTGCTATTATTGCGCTATTAACCTTACTGCATATTATTACACCATCAACCCCTCCGCGCCACCAATAATATCCGCCAATTCATTGGTAATCGCTAGCTGGCGCTCTTTATGATAAGTTTGGGTTAGATCTTGTATTAAGGTCGTAGCATTATCGGCCGCGCTACGCATTGCCATCATCCGGGCCACCTGCTCGCAGGCGATATTATCTACCACCGCTTGATATACCATGGTTTCTAAATATTTAACCGCTAAATAGTTAATGCTGGTCTTGATATCGGGTTCAAATAGATAGGGTTGACAAGGGACGGATGGCGACGATAGCGACGATGGCACGCCACTGGCCAGTGCTGATGACAGATGCTCGCCCAGCTGTAGCGGTAACAGGGGTTCGATAACCGGTGTTCGTACCAAATGATTAACAAAACGGTTATGAGCGATCAGCAGACCATCTAATTGACCAGTATGATACGCAGCAAGCATGGTGCGCAGATTGGGACTAAGCAGTTTACGGGTAGGATAGCCATTCAGCTGAGGAAGCTGCGCGATCACTGACAGTTGGTGTTGTTGACAAAACAGTAGCGCCCGCCCACCCAAAGCGTCCCAAGAGAGGGTAATCTGCTGCTGCTGATAGTGCGCAATCCGTTGCTCTACCAAACGAAACAGGGCGTTATTCAGACTACCACACAGACCACGATCACTACCTAATAAAATGACCCCTAAATGCTGCGGTTGGGTAGGCGATGAGCGCAAATAGGGGTTCTGCACCGCTTCCGGCAACCTACCTAGATGCTGCAAAATCTCGGTAATGCGCTGTGCATAATTTTGCGAGGCGGCCCGCTGCCGTTCGGCATGCTTAACTTTGCTAGCCGCCACATTCTGCATAGTCCGAGCGATTTTAAAAATCCCTTCGATACTCTTAATCTGTTCTTTAATCTCTTTAGTATTAACACCCATCGCTGCTGCCCCGGTCGTTAATCATACGGGCTAATTTTATTACTACTACCATTTTATTGCCGCCACCGCGCTCGTTGCTCCTGAACAATCTGGTGC
>CAVFMC010000091.1:0-3714 GCA_963623565.1 Bacteroidaceae bacterium
ACCTAATCTAATACCTACTGGGTTAACTTTCTGCCCCATATTAACTCTCTTCCCCCATGCCTACTGCTACCGTTATGTGACAAAATCTTTTAAAAATTCTAGCACCGCGCCCCTTAGCTCTAGCTTGCATACGTCTTAAGCGTACCGACTCATCAGCAAAAATTCTAGTTACTTTTAAGCTATCCAGATCCCAATTATTATTATGCTCGGCATTAGCTAAAGCTGATTGCAAAACCTTGCGCACTAGTTTAGCCGCTTTTTTATTACTAAAAGTTAACCAATTAATTGCATTAACCGCTGATAAGCCCCGAATCTGATTGATTACCAGCCTGACTTTCTGCGCGGACATATGCGCGTATCTATACTTAGCTACTGCTTCCATTTTATTGCTTATCGTATTGTATTATAAATTTATTATAAAACTTTAGTAATCAATAATTAATCTACCTGCTTGCTTAATTATTATCTAGCCTTAACTATTTAGCCGCTACCGCGCCTTTCTGTACTTTGCGATCCCCTGAGTGTGCCCTAAAGGTGCGAGTTAAAGCGAATTCTCCCAATTTATGGCCTACCATATTTTCAGAGATAAACACTGGCACATGCTCACGTCCATTATGCACCGCGATCACAACGCCTATCATCTCTGGTATAATCATGGATCGACGCGACCAAGTTTTAATTGGTTTATTACTTCTACTGGCCTGTGTTGCCTCCACTTTTCTTAATAAGCTAGCATCCACAAAAGGTCCTTTTCTAATCGAACGTGGCACCTGTATTGACCCCCATTTATGATTTTATCTACTTTATCTTAGACTTGCTCTACATTCAGTTTAGCTCTTCGTTCAAGCGCTAATGCATGGCAAATTTTACGCTTTCTGGTTACTTATTTCTTAACGTGGCGACTTCGTACAATCATCGATTTGGTACGCTTATTATGTCGCGTATGATAACCCTTGGTCGGCTGTCCAAAAGGTGTTACCGGATGACGTCCACCTGAAGTTCTACCTTCACCACCACCATGCGGATGATCTACTGGGTTCATTACCACACCACGTACCGTAGGCCTAATACCTCGCCAACGCGATGCACCAGCCTTGCCTAACGAACGTAAATTATGCTCTCCGTTAGAGACCTCGCCGATACAAGCGCGACATACACCCAAAATCTTACGCACTTCTCCTGAGCGCAGCTTGATCATGACATAATCGCCGTCTCGCGACACTACCTGCGCAAAAGCGCCAGCTGAACGTACTAATTGTGCGCCTTTACCCGGACGCATTTCCACGCAGTGCACCAAAGTACCAACCGGGATATCCATTAAAGGTAAACAGTTGCCCGCTTTAATTGCAGCGCCACTGCCCGACACTACCTCGTCACCGACTTTTAAATTTTTAGGTGCAATAATATAACGACGCTCGCCATCTTTATACAGAATCAAAGCGATATATGGACGACGATTAGGGTCATATTCTAACCGTTCAACTCGACCCGGAACACCGTCCTTAGCCCGGACAAAATCGATAATCCGGTAGAAACGCTTATTTCCACCCCCATGATGCCTAACCGTTAATCGACCGTAATTATTACGTGCGCTACCACGGCCTCGCTTTACGCTATCCAGTAACTTAGCATAGGGCCGCCCCTGATGCAACTCACGATTCACCACCTTAACTACAAATCGACGCCCGGGCGAGGTAGGTTTTGCTTTTACAATCGCCATATATTCTCGTAAATATTGTAAATATTTCTGAAATCTTTCTTAAATAATTAAAACATCAAGTATAAACATCAATTTATTAATCCACAATATTAAACACTAATATTGTTAAAATCAATGCTCTGCCCTTCGACTAAGGTAATATAAGCTTTTTTCCAATCGCTACACTTCCCTACCCGTCCACGAAAACGACGCGTTTTGCCATGCATACGACAGGTCCTCACCGCCGAAACTTTCACCTTAAAGAGCTCTTCCACCGCTGCTGCTATATTAGGTTTACTAGCGCTATTGGCTACCTTAAAAACCCATTGGTTGACACCGGATAACAGACTACTCTTCTCTGTAATGCATGGTGCTTTAATCAGCTGAATTAATTTGCTACATTGTTTCATGACAATCTCTCCTCTACCGTACGCAAGGCTGGCACAGTGAATAATATTTTATCGAAAGCTAATAGGTCATAAGGGTTGATTTCACTGTCCAACAATAGATCGGTATATGTGAGATTCCGGACCGCTAAATATAATTTCAGATCAATATTATCGGCGATAATTAACACTCCATCATTAAAACCGGCACGCTTTAAACTAGTCAAAAGCTCCTTAGTCTTGCCGCTGCTTTCGATTTTCTCCGCTACCAGCAAACGCTGACTACGTAACAGCTCCGACAAAATAGAACAGAGCGCCCCTTTATACATCTTCTTATTAACTTTCTGCTGGTAACTGCGCGGCTTCGCCGCAAAAGTTACGCCGCCTCCACGCCACAATGGACTACGCGAGGTACCAGCGCGCGCTCGACCCGTGCCTTTCTGACGCCATGGCTTAATACCGCCACCGCTCACTTCTGAACGAGTCTTTTGCGCTTGATTGCCACTACGCGCGGCAGCTCGATAAGCCTCCAACACCTGATGAATTAAGGGCCCATTATAGGTGCAGGCAAATACCTCGTCTTTTACTGATATTTTATGATCAGCCGCTACAGTCCCGGTAGCCATGTCCAATAATTCAATTTCCACCTTATTTACCCCCATTACTCCTATCAACCATTTTAATTGCCGGTTTAATGAATACTAACCCGCCAGGAGCACCTGGAGCACCGCCCTTAATTAACATTAAATTACGATCCTGATCTATTTTAATGATCTGCTGGTTTTGTACAGTACAGCGACAATCCCCTAAATGGCCTGCCATTTTCTTGCCTTTGAAGACCCGACCTGGCGTTTGACGCTGTCCAATAGAACCCGGCACTCGATGTGACAACGAGCAACCATGCGAAGCGTAGCCACCAGCAAAATTATGCCGTTTCATCACCCCGGCATAACCCTTACCTTTAGAAACACCACTGACATCAACAAAACTGCCTTCCGTAAATAACTGCAGGGTTAAACTATTCCCTACTTTATAATCGGCCAATTCCTCCGCACAGGTTGCGCGGAGCTCCCATAAGCCTTCTCCTGCGCCTACACCGGCTTTAGCATAATGCGCCTTCAAAGGTTTTGTGAGACGCGAAATTTTAGCTTCTCCTCTGGTCACTTGCAACGCATAATAACCATCCGATTCCATACCTTTGAGTTGCACGATTCGATTAGGCAATACCTCAACCACTGACACCGGAATACTTTCACCACTGTCCGTGAACACCCTGGTCATGCCACATTTTCTACCAACTACACCAAGCGCCATCTTCCTATCTCTAGTACTCTAGTACAATACACAATAATATACGTAATCTATTGTTTAAAAACCGTTTCAATGCTCTTTTGATTATTTAACCTACACTAATCTGCACATCTACGCCAGCAGCTAAATTGAGCCGCATCAAGGCATCCACCGTTTTATCCGTCGGCATAACGATATCCAAAAGACGCTTATGCAACCGTATTTCATACTGATCACGTGCATCTTTATCGCCGTTCGGTGACACACACACCGTCACCCGCTTGATTCGATTAGGTAATGGAATAGGCCCACAAACCCTTGCACCGGTCCGTTTAGCCG
>CAVFMC010000092.1:0-529 GCA_963623565.1 Bacteroidaceae bacterium
GCCCACCTTGACTGGTCGGCCACAGTCATCAATACGAAGATTCATGGTGGCTTTCCGTCCACAATGGCAAATAGTCTTTAATTCTACTAATTCATCTGCTAGCGCTAACAGATATTTGCTACCCTCGAAGGGCTCGCCCAAAAAATCACTGCGCAAACCATAGGTTAATACCGGAATTCCCATTTGGTCCGCGACGTGGGCTAGCTGCCAGACCTGGGCTTTAGTTAAAAATTGCGCTTCATCCACCAAGACGCAACGCAGCGCTCGGCCATCCGCTAGGGCTTTACTGACCAGTTGCTTCAGGTTATCCTCGCTGTTAAATGGATAGGCGTTAGCTTTTAATCCGATCCGTGAGACGATACAGGCTCTTTGGTAGCGAGTATCCACCTCCGGTAGTAGCAGCAGAGTATCCATCCCGCGTTCCTGATAGTTATAGCTGGATTGCAACAGCGAAGAGCTTTTGCCGGCGTTCATGGCCGAATAGTAAAAATATAATTTAGCCACGTTAATCCCCCATCACTATGTTAAG
>CAVFMC010000092.1:539-3702 GCA_963623565.1 Bacteroidaceae bacterium
ATTCATTTTATTTTAATTAATATTAGTTACTATATTTATGCTGATTGGGAAGAGAGTTTAGATGTTAGCCAGTGGTCAAGACTAGCCAGATCACGTGCGCCCACGCTTTGGGCTACTATTTGGCCCTGTACGAAGAGGATGAGCGTAGGAATGCTACTAATCCCATACTCGGACGCCACTGTCTGGAGCTGATCCACATTTACTTTGGCCACTACCAGTGGCCCCTTATAAGTTGTAGTTAGCTGTTCGACTACTGGCGCCATCATCCGGCAGGGGCCACACCAGGGCGCCCAAAAATCCACTAATACCGGTACTTGCGCTTGCAAAACCTGAGTAATAAATTCTTCCTGAGTAGATATTTCTAACATGTTTCACCTAATATGATAATACGCTATAATACGTTATAATTTAATATAATTTCATGCCGTTGCGCCTATTTACGCTGTACGGTTCTTCTATGCACGCCATTATCGCCGTTATTGTCAGTTGTCTTGGCTTGATTGGTACAAAAATAGGGCACTAAACTCAGCAGTAGGTAGAGTGGCATCACCGCCATACTAAAGAGATTATTTGCGATGGGTTCATATTCATCCGGGATGATCGCCAGCATGGTGGCAGTTAGTGGAATGATAAAAGCTAACGCTTTGCGATATTCATGTTTGCGTAGTAGCATGCCAATTAACACTAGCGCTATGCAGTTATAGAAAGCGCGATTAAGCAGCAGCGAGACGATAGGTAGCTGCTTTAAGGACTGAATCGCATGATAAAACAGCGCGCGCGCCGATCGAGTCAGGAGATACTTGGAGGCGGCTTGCTCTGCCTCAGTTTCGGTGTCAAAAGCGAGTTTTACCTTGCTGTGGGTTAGCTCCGTCGGGTTATTAGGTTTCGGTTCCAGGTACAAATAGTCCTCGCCATGAACCGTGATCGCTGGTGGACAGAGCGGGTCAAAGAGCAGATGATTTTGCTCCCAAAAGGTGTCAGCCAGTAGGAGCGTAAACCGTCCTATTTTGCGCCAAGTAAACTGAATCGGCTTATCGTCTAAGATATTATAAATACAATTAATAGTAATGCCATGGTTGTCACTGGGGTCCTTTGACTCTAGGCCCGCTGGGTAGTTAAGGTCCGGACGATCATCATAATTTTTGGTATATTTCTTGGCGTACTTGATAGTAGTCTGCATTACTAATCCGTGCTTGGATTTCGTTTCAATATCTGCATAATTTACGAAAAAGCCATTCAACAGATGCGGTGCTTGCAGGGCGACAGCAAAAAAACAGAAGGCGACTAAACCACACTTAACGCCACGGTTGTGCTGGTTAGGTAGGATAAACAACAGCAGAAAGATCTCCGGTATCAGCAGGCTGGCTATACCTTTATTTAGCAGATAACAGCTAGCTGCTAAGAGGCAGAGTCTGGCTAGACTGGTATGACCGTGCGGGCCCGCTCCATCGCCACAAATCAGTTTAATATATTCTAAACTAAACAGAGTTACCACAGCCATGCTTAAGGCCATGCATTTATCGGATTGCACACTCAGCCAAAATAAGGGATTAAGCGCATAAAAAGCCACCGCTAATACCGCTAGTTGTAATCGGCCGCTCTTTTTGTAGATGTAATGACAGACCGCGCTGTAGACCGCGGCGCTTACTAAGGCATTAAAGAGCAATGCTAACAAACTGGCTAGCGTATGACCAACCAGTATCTCCGATAAGCCATAAACTATGGTAGGCCATATATTCAAAAAACATCTTTCTATCACCCCCAACATCAGTGTGCCAAGAGGACTCATGTCGTAAACTAGGCCTACACTATGATATGTGTTGCCTGGAAAAAAGGGCAGCATCTGGATAAACCAACAGCTGAGTAGGACGATAAAACTATAGCGGGTAAAATCGGTACGCAGCTGCTGGAGTAGTACGTCATAACGTAGCCATCGTGGCCATCGTGGCCATTGTGGTAACAGGCTAGCGCTGCCGGTTGGTTTATGCATCGTGCACTGTTCGAAGTTGTCTAACCATCCATATAACCATTTAAGCAGCGCATAAAACAGCCCCCAATAGCCCACTAGCAGCAGGGTGGCGGCTAGAAATTGCTGAGCGCTAAAAAAAATCAGATTAAAACTAGAACAGAGCGGACGCAGCGCCGCATCGATGTTTAATGCTGCATAGGCGTTAGCGTCGGCCCGGTAATTAGCACTCATCAGCCGACAAAAGGCTAATACTCCTGCCACAATAAAGGCGGAGCGGCAAAACGGCTTACGCCGGCCACGCCACAACTGTTGATGATAGAGCCAGACCAGTACCGCGCTGATGAGAAAACGGGCAAAGTTTGGAGACACAAGTTCATGACTCAGTAGGGCAAAAAATGAGAGCTGTTTAAAGCTATTGGGAAAATCGCTACTTAGATTGGGATTAAAACTTATAGCAATTACAGAACAGCATAGCATGCAAAACAAAAACCACAAGCGAAGGAATCGCTCACGGTCTATATATGACTGCATACTAGTCCCTGCACCATTTTGATCCGCTGCTATTTGCTGTTTGTCTTTATAGTTCATCCGTCTATTTACTTTACTCCTTCAGCTTTCTTTGCATATCTACCTATATAACCTCGGAGGAGGTGGGATTCGAACCCACGGAAAGCGCAAGCTTTCAACCGATTTCGAGTCGGCCCCATTACGACCGCTTTGGTACTCCTCCTCCAAAATATTCACTACATTCCTCTTCCACTTCGACAGTGTACCGCGTCGGCGCTTATTGTGCAACTATTACCATGGCTGGGCGTAGTAAGCGGTCTTTAAGCCGATAGCCTTTCTGCACTACGCTTAGCACGGTATTAGTTGCTACTTTTTGGCCATCCGGTAGGGTGGGCGCCAGTTGGGTGGAGATAGCGGTATGAAGTTGATGATCAAACGGCTGATGTAACGGATTAATCTCTGCTACCTCATATCGGGTCAGCACTTCGCGTAGCGATTTGAGCGTCAGTTCAATGCCGGCAAAAAATTCTTTAAGTTCAACCGGCTGCTGTTCTTGCCCGGCCAGGCTCCGCTCTAAATTATCTACCGTTTCTAAAATATCTTTAGCAAAATTTTCGATCGCGTATTTGCGGCTATTTTGCATTTCCCTTTCGGTTCGTTTTTTGAGATTAGCCATCTCTGCTAGGG
>CAVFMC010000093.1:0-1499 GCA_963623565.1 Bacteroidaceae bacterium
GTGCTACAGAGTATCAATTGGATATTTCACGCTCAGCTTCAGGATATTATGACCGGCTATCGCGCTTTTAGTCGTCAATTCGTTAAAAGTTTTCCGGTGTTGTCGACCGGTTTTGAAATTGAAACTGAAATGAGTATCCATGCGGTAGATAAACGGATGCAGATTGCGCAGCTAGTGATTGATTATCGTAATCGGCCGGTCAATAGCCATTCCAAACTTAACACCATCTCCGATGGCATCAAAGTCCTCTGGACCATTTTTAAAATGTTTCAAAATTATAAACCGCTGCTCTTTTTTGGTCTAGCGGCTGCTCTGTTAGCTACTGTCGCAGTTGGGTTTTTTATACCCTTATGGCAAGAATATACTCACACTGGCTTAGTAAGCCGCCTTCCTACTTTAATTGCCTGCTGTTTTGTAATGCTAACCGCTATCCAATCGCTCTTTGCTGGTTTCATCCTACAAAATCTGCGTAAACGGAATCTCGAAGATTTTGAAATCCGACTGCATGAAATTCACCAGATGTATCATCGTTGATCACAACAATGCTGTTGGGCTAATTTAATTTATATTCATCTTACTATCTTATTCATCTCTTGTATTTTAGTCCGTTTTTGTTACAATATTCATAAATAGCAGCAATACACAGCATTGATCCAAAAATTGATCTAACTAAGAACAGGATACAAAATATTGCGGTCCATGAAGTCCATGAGATCGTCAATGAGGTCTATACAATGAAAAAGAAAAAGTTACTGGTACCATTTAACTGTTTTTTATTTGACGCTATTTATAAATGGATACTATTGCATCACTTAGATCCTATTTTGCTTATTATGATGCCATCCCAAACCCTCCATAATAGTAGCGGCGCTCAAGATGGCGGCCAGAAAACACACGATCTATGCGCCACGGATAAAGGAGGAGATGATGATAACGATAACGAGTTTAGTAACGGTTTGGAACGGATCGTCTATATTAATGAAGATGCGGTACGTAACGCCCATTTCGATGTCGACGGTTTTAGTTGTTTGACTTGTCGCAAAGGGCAGGAAATATCGATGCATGTTAGTTGGGATGAGATTACCGGTATCGCTATTGGGGACGAAGCCTCCATTAAAGAACTCCGGGGTACCATTGTCCTACGCTGGGTGGAAGAGACTCATCAGTGGCGATTCAATATTCCTAGTTTGCAGGCCCCGAAATTAACCGCGGCTAAACCACAATCTGAACAGTCTAAAACTAGTCGCCGCTCTCCTGTTTTAAAGAATAGCGCTGGTCAACCACCTAAACGTAAGATTACTATTGTGGAAGGCAAACAGCGGCCACATCAGAATACGCCGCCGGACAATGTCAATAATGATAACAATGATGATAATAAATAATCGCAATAAACGCTAAATGCTAAATAGAATGCCACTTCTTACGAAATGGCATTTTCTGTGCTTGCATTTTAATCGGCGTTTGCTACTATTTAATCAATTAATGGGAATAAAGGGAAT
>CAVFMC010000093.1:1509-3669 GCA_963623565.1 Bacteroidaceae bacterium
CCGATAGCTACAACAGCAGCGCCAAAAAAACATAGTAATAATCCGCAGAATGATTCAGGTAGTGATGCTAGTCGCAATACAAATTTCATTCGTACTATTATTGATCAAGATCTAGCTCATAATAAGAATGGCGGCAAGGTAGCGACTCGTTTTCCACCCGAGCCTAATGGCTATTTGCATATCGGCCACGCTAAAGCGATCTGCCTGAGTTTTGGTATTGCCCAAGATTACGGCGGGACCTGCAATTTACGGCTAGATGACACCAATCCTAGTGCCGAAAATCAGGAGTATATTGATTCCATTATCGATGCGGTGCATTGGCTAGGTTTTGATTGGGGTGACCGGCTGTTCTACGCTTCCAACTATTTTGAACAATTTTATCAGTTTGCGGTAGAATTAATCAAACAGGGCAAGGCTTATGTATGCGATTTAAACGCAGACCAAATTCGTGAAACGCGCGGCAGTTTAACCACACCGGGTAGCAATAGCCCCTATCGCGAGCGTTCGGTGTCAGAGAACTTGGATCTTTTTAGTCGGATGCGTGCTGGAGAATTTGCTGATGGCGCTCGAGTGCTACGAGCTAAGATTGATATGGCCTCGCCTAATATCAATCTGCGTGATCCGGTGATTTATCGCATTAAACATTGCCATCATCACCGCACCCAAGACGCCTGGTGTATCTATCCGATGTATGATTATGCCCACTGCGTTTCCGACGCACTAGAGGGGATTACCCATTCGCTCTGCACCCTGGAATTCGAAGATCATCGTCCGCTCTACGATTGGTTTTTAAATCAACTGCCTCAGCTGTCTCACCCCCGGCAGATCGAATTTTCCCGTTTATCGCTAAGTTATACGTTAACCAGTAAACGTAAGCTACTAGAACTAGTACAAAATGGCCTAGTGGATGGCTGGGATGATCCACGATTGCCTACTCTGATGGGGATTCGCCGGCGCGGAGTAACGCCGCAAGCGATTCGTACTTTTTGTCAGCGGATCGGGATTAGTAAGCAAGATAGCGTAATTGATATGGGCTATTTTGAAGAATGCGTACGAGAGGATCTGAACCAGGTGGCAGCGCGGGCGATGGGAGTATTGCATCCCTTGAAAGTGACAATTGTCAATTTTCAGCCTCCGCAGGTAGCGACGAATCCGGTGGCAGATTCGACAGTGGTGGAATGGCTAGAGGCGCCTAATCATCCTAAGTGTCCGGAACTGGGTAGCCGGCAGATTCCCTTTGGACGGGAACTCTATATTGAACGGGAGGATTTTGTCGAGCAACTGCAACCCGGGCTATTTAAACTGGCTCCAGGGACGGAAGTGCGGCTACGTTACGCCTATTTTTTGCGCTGCGAGCGCGTGATTAAGAACGCGCAAGGACAGATTGTAGAATTAGAGTGTACTTATGACCCAACTACTAAAGGCGGATCAGCAGCGGACGGACGTAAACCGCAGGCCACTATTCATTGGGTCTATGCTCCACTGGCCATCGACGCGCAGGTTCGGCTCTATGACCGATTATTTAGCGTGCCTAATCCGGGGGAAGATGCGGATTTTAAGCAACAGCTTAATCCCCATTCACTAGAAATTATTGCCCAAGCTAAATTGGAGCCTAGTCTTGCTACGGCGCCGGTGGGAGCACATTACCAATTAGAGCGGATCGGCTATTTTGTCGTGGATCAGGATAGCACCAATAAAGGTACTATGGACGGTCAATTGGTGTTAAACCGCACCGTAGCATTGCGGGATAGCTGGAAAAAATAAAGAAATAGACTAACAGGACATGGCAATTAGGGTAATTAATAAGTTAATTGCCGTCTCTTGTTAAGTTAGGATAGAGTGAGAAACTGAGCTAGTTTGAAATAAATTAGATGTAGACTTTTGGAGCAGATTTAACTGACGACCCAGGTCAAAAGTTCATTTCGCAACTGGCCTGATTATAACCGAAATTACCGGCCTCAATGTATAGGACCTACGATCCCTGTTTAGCGGTTTTACGAACTTTAACATGGGGCGTCATATCGTCTCGTTTAAAGTAAAACAGATCCAGCTCATTAATAATCTCTTTCTGAATTTTAGTTAGAGCATCCTTGTATGTCCACTTGCCATTGCCCATCTTCGTGAGACGGATCTTCTTAAGTTCTTTTACCACATCGTGGA
>CAVFMC010000094.1:0-1968 GCA_963623565.1 Bacteroidaceae bacterium
GCACGTTCTTTTGGGGCGCCGACCATTACTAAAGATGGGGTATCGGTAGCCAAGGAGGTAGAGCTGGCGGATCCGTTTATGAACATGGGGGCGCAGATCGTCAAAGAAGTGGCGTCCAAGACTTCGGATGTGGCCGGGGATGGGACCACCACCGCCACGGTGCTAGCTACCGCGATGATCAATGAAGGCATTAAAGCGGTAGTGGCTGGGATGAGCCCGATGGAGCTCAAGCGCGGAATTGATTTAGCAGTTAAACATGCGGTGGAGGCGTTGATCCAGCTCTCCAAACCTTGCGCAGATGACACTGCGATTGCCCAGGTCGGTACTATTTCTGCCAATTCGGATACCGTAGTAGGCAAGATTATTGCTGATGCCATGGCTAAAGTTGGTAAAGAAGGGGTAATTACGGTAGAAGATGGTTCCGGTTTAGAAGATAGCTTAGAGGTGGTCGAAGGGATGCAGTTTGATCGCGGGTATCTCTCACCCTATTTTGCTGATCCGCAGACTATGGTTGCCGAGCTGCAAAACCCATATATTTTAATTTTAGATAAGAAAATTAGCAATATTCGGGAGATGCTGCCGCTATTAGAGAACGTAGCCAAAGCGGGTAAACCGATGCTGGTGATCGCTGAAGATGTGGAGGGCGAAGCGCTGGCTACCTTAGTAGTTAATCATATGCGTGGGATCGTCAAAGTGATTGCGGTGAAAGCGCCAGGGTTTGGTGATCGACGTAAGGCGATGCTACAGGATATCGCGGTGCTGACTCGCGCTAAATTGATCTCTGAAGAGCTGGGTTTAACTTTAGAGGGCACTAATTTAGATGATCTAGGGCACGCCAAACGGGTGGTAGTGACTAAAGATAATACTACCATTATTGATGGCGCGGGTAGCAGCGACGAGATTACCGCTCGTATTCAACAGATTCGTACCGAAATTAGTAACTCTAATTCTGATTACGATAAGGAGAAACTGCAAGAGCGGCTAGCCAAATTAGCTGGCGGTGTGGCGGTAATTAAAGTTGGTGCGGCGACTGAAGTAGAGATGAAGGAAAAGAAAGCGCGAGTGGAAGATGCGCTACACGCTACCAGAGCAGCGGTAGAAGAGGGGATTGTCCCTGGAGGCGGAGTGGCTTTAATTCGTGCTGCTAAAGGGATTGCTGATCTGAAGGGTGATAATGACGAGCAGGATGCAGGGATTGCCATTGTGCGTAAAGCGTTAGAGATGCCGTTACGTCAGATCGTCAGTAATGGTGGCGATGAAGCGTCGGTGATCGTCAATGAGGTAATTAAAGGACAGGGCACTTTTGGTTATAATGCCGCGACCCGTGAGTTTGGCGATATGGTGGCCATGGGGATTTTGGATCCGACCAAGGTAACCCGTACCGCGTTGCAAAACGCTGCGTCGATTGCTAGCCTGATGATTACTACCGAGTGTATGATCAGCGAAAAACCTAAGAAGGAGGATTGCTGTCATCATGGCGCAGCCGGCGGTGATATGGGTGGCGGTATGGGCATGATGTAAGGTAACGCCTGAGCTACAAAAAGTACAATTATAGTTGCATAATCAGATAGCTGTCATATTATATATGGCAGCTATCGCATGTTTAGCTGTATTCTTATTATCGCAATGCGAATAGAAATATAGTTGTGTCCATTTCTTCTAAGCATCTGTCCTACCATATTATCCATAATCATACCTTCGTTTATACCAAGTTTATTGACCAGGTTTGATTTGTATAGTTCATTCTCTGTAAAAACTAGTTTGATTCATGAAAGCTAGTTTTTGTACTCTTGCTGTGCAAACTGTTCTACGATACAGCTTTTGCCAACACGTCGTGCGCCGTCAATAAAAATGGCGGTACGTCCAGGCTTTTGTTGTTTTCACTCAAGGAGATCCTTATCAATTTTTCTTTTAAGCATTTTATAAGCGTATTGAACCTTTTTAATACAATAAATAATGAATTAGAAT
>CAVFMC010000094.1:1978-3604 GCA_963623565.1 Bacteroidaceae bacterium
GTCCAACAACATGGCATTATGAAATGGTCGATACGAAAAAACAAGTTGAAAGAGGCGATTTATGCGCGAAAAAGCAAGTTGGCGTTATCAGTTAGATTGAATATTAGGTGTCTACGCGAATTTGAATACCAATAGTTCCGCGTTCTGCCTTGCAACTCTAGTTAAAATAGGTAAAAATGTAAGAAGATGGATTGGGTAAAACATTGCAAAAGAACTGTTTTGTTATAAACATTTTGTTATGAACATACGTAATTTTTCGATTATTGCACATATTGATCATGGTAAATCCACGTTAGCCGATCGGATTATTCAGCTGTGCGGTGGGCTAACTGAGCGCGAGATGCAAGAGCAAGTGCTGGATAATATGGAACTAGAGCGCGAACGGGGGATTACCATTAAGGCACAGAGCGTGGCGCTGCATTTTACTACGGCCAGTGGTCAGTGTTTCTGTTTGAATTTAATTGATACTCCTGGGCATGTAGATTTTAGCTACGAAGTTTCGCGATCCTTGGCCGCCTGTGAGGGGGCGATCCTACTGGTGGACGCCACCCAGGGAGTGGAAGCGCAGACGATAGCGGTCTGTTATATGGCGGTGGAGCAGGGGCTAGAGATTATTCCGGTGTTAAATAAGCTAGATTTACCGTCCGCGCAGCCGGAAGCAGTTAAGCAGCAGATTGAGGAGATTATCGGTCTGCCCGCGCACGAGGCGCTAGCTATCAGCGCTAAGACTGGGGAGGGGGTAGCCCAGTTGCTTGAGCAGATTGTACAGCGAGTGCCATCGCCACGTGGGGATCATGCGCAGCCGCTGCAGGCATTAATTATTGATTCCTGGTTTGATAATTATTTAGGGGTAGTTTCGCTAGTGCGAGTATTTAATGGGGTATTACGGTTGAAGGACCAGATTATGATTCATTCCACCGGCGAACAGTATCAGATCGAGCAGCTGGGGGTGTTTACCCCAAAACGTCAGCCTTTAACACAGCTGGTGGCTGGCGAAGTAGGTTATTTAGTGGCCAATATTAAAGATATTTTTGGCGCGCCAGTGGGGGACACTATTATTGCCGCTCAGGAATTCACCACCCCCGCGCTGCAGGGTTTTAAACGGATTAAGCCACGGGTTTATGCAGGTATCTACCCGGTGGATACTAATGATTTTGAACCCTTTCGGGAGGCGCTGGCTAAATTACAACTCAATGACGCAGCGCTGGTCTATCAGCCGGAGTGCTCCGAAGCGCTAGGCTTTGGTTTTCGTTGCGGTTTTTTAGGGATGTTACATTTGGAAGTAGTACAGGAGCGGCTGCAGCGGGAATTTGATCTTAACTTAGTAGTTTCTGCCCCGACGGTGGTTTATGAACTACTGTTGACTAACGATAGTGCAATTCATCTTTCTAATCCAGCTAAAGTTCCGGATGCCGGCAGTATTAAGGAGTTTCGTGAACCGATTGCGGCGGTGGTGATTTTAACTCCTAAGCGGTATTTAGGCGCCGTGATGCAGCTAGCTATCGAGCGGCGAGGGCAGCAGCGTAATTTAAGTTTTGCCGGCGAGCAAGCTTCCATCAGCTACTTTATACCTATGAGTGAGATTATTCTCAATTTTTTTGATCGACTTAAGTCCCTGACCCATGG
>CAVFMC010000095.1:0-3594 GCA_963623565.1 Bacteroidaceae bacterium
CCATTAATCAAGATCTTTAGTCGCCGCCGCCAGCAGCTGATCAATTTTCCAGGCTTTTTCTTCGGTATCATCATAAATAAAGCGTAATTCCGGGGTGATCCGTAAATTAATACGTTGCGCTAAGCGCTGCCGTAGCTTAAAACCATATTGCCGAAAAAACAACTCGGCAGGTTGGCGGTAGCTAGCGCTATCTAATAGCGAATAGTAGACCTGTGCATAAGCTAAATCCGGCGAAATTCTAATATCAATCAGGTTAATGTATTTTACTACTTCTGCCTGATCGTTATAATCTAATAAAAAACGTCCCAGTGCTTGTCGCAACCGCGATTCGATCTGTCGTCGTCGTACTTCACTTTTCATATAGTTATTTACAGTTTTGTAGTTGCCTATTAGTCACCTAACTATATACAACAGGATCTACGCTAGATGCAAGAGCGGCTAGCTACCGCCAGCCCAGGCCAGAAGTTGCTGCTGAAACTGTTCATCCACCGCCACATCAATTGCTAGGTACCAATAATTAGCGGTGGGCTGTTGAATTTTCATCGCATCCTTTTGGGTCATTACTACCAGCTCGGTACCCCAACTAGCCTGTTCGGCAGCGGTAAAGTGGTGGTGATCAGGATAGCTAAAGCGCTGGGCGATCTGGATGCCTAGAGCGGTTAAAGTTTGCCAAAATTTGGGTGGATAGCCGATGGCGGTGATCGCCACCACCGAACGGCCACGCCATTGTGCTAAGGGATGGCGTACGCTTGGATCGACTAACGACACCAGCGCCTGTGGTTGGGTGTAGATAATCTGAGAAGGATAGCGGTTAGTTAATTGGGTTAGTCGTGGTGCTATAGAGGCGCACGGATGATTTTTATTAATTACCAACCAGTCCACTCGATCCAGGCGACTGGTTGGTTCCCGCAAAGGGCCGGCGGGCAGCAGCAATCCGTTGCCTAGTCCATACTCACTATTAAACAGCGCGATTTCACCATCACGGGGCAGGGCATAATGCTGTAAGCCATCATCGCTAATAATGATCTGATAGCCTAAATGTGCTAATTGGGTCGCCGCCCGTGCGCGCTGCGGGTCGATCACCACTGGAATTCGTGCGCTAATTCGGGCCAATAGACAGGCTTCATCCCCAACCTGTCGCGGATCACTGGTCGGCGTAACCCATAACGGATAAGAGGGGTGATCGGTACGGTGCCCAGCGCTGTTATCCTGCGGGCGGCCGCCATAACCTCGGGTAAGAATGGCGGTGCGATAGCCCTGCGCCGTAAAAAATTGAGCTAAATAGGCTACCAACGGGGTTTTACCGGTGCCACCTACCAGGATATTGCCTACCACTAAGATTTTGGCGGAGCGGTGGATGGCGATCGGCCTCTGGGCTTTGCGAGCTAGTTTATTATAATAAATTACCCGTAGCTGAATGGCTAGGTGATAGAGTAGTGAGAACGGGTAGAGTAGCCAAGCGCGCCAACCGCGCTGTTGCCAAAAGATTGGCGTCGCCAGCGGGAACCAGTGGCAAAGGAGGTGCTGTTGCCACCAACGCTTTAGCCGCGTTGGAATTGTTGGGCTAACTGTTGGCATAACCGCTGGGTACCCTGGCGTTGTAGAGCGGAAATGGCAAAATAGGGAGCGGTCCAGCGTAGCGCCTGAAGAATTTCGACAATCCGCTGCGTGCGTTGCTCTGGTGTAGGTAATAGATCGATCTTATTAAACACCAGCCAACACTCTTTGCTTGCTAGTTCGTTGCTGAACTGAGCTAACTCCTGCTGCACGGTGCGTATATTAGTTATCGGATCGCTGCCATCTAGCGGTGCTAAATCTACCAGATGCAAAAGAATTCTGGTACGCGCTAGATGCTTAAGAAACTGGATGCCTAGCCCCACGCCTGCGGCCGCGCCCGCCACCAGTCCTGGAATATCCGAAATCACCACACTGGTATCGCCTACCACCATCACCCCCAGCTGGGGCTGCAAGGTAGTAAAAGGATAATCGGCAATTTTTGGTCGCGCGCTAGTGACCGCTTGCAGAAAAGTGGATTTGCCGGCGTTGGGTAGGCCCAGTAGTCCCACGTCAGCCAATAATTTGAGTTCTAAAAACAGGTTACGCTCTTCGCCCGGCTGGCCGGCGGTAACTTTACGAGGAGCGCGGTTGGTGCTGCTTTTAAAATTGATATTGCCTAAACCATGGGTACCTCCCTTAGCTATGCAGATCGTCATGCCGGCCTGGTTTAAGTCGGCTAATAGTTCGCCCTTTTCGGTGGCAGGAGTAGCGCTGGCATTCACAGGTTCTGCATCAGCTACGGCGAGTATCGGAGCAGTTTTATTATAAACCAAAGTACCTACCGGCACCTGGATCACTAGATCGGCGCCGGCCCGCCCAGTGCACTCACTGCCCATCCCATTTTGCCCGGATTCCGCTTCAAAATAGCGTCGATAACGAAAATCAGCTAGGGTATTGAGATTAACGTCCGCCTGCATCAGCACGTCGCCCCCATCCCCGCCGTCTCCGCCATTAGGTCCGCCGAAGGGAATAAATTTCTCCCGACGAAAACTAAGACAGCCGTTGCCGCCCTTACCGGCTTTGACCCTGATGGTCGCTTCATCGATAAACCGCATAATTTATTCCGATGCTCAAATCTGTATATACCTATAGATAGTTAGATAGTTGCATTTGCCATATTCGTTTGTATTGTTACGGATTTTATGGTAATTTGCAAGGTAATAAGTATCCAGTGATAGCGAACAACCAAAATCGGTAGTTTTGTTAATGACATATCACGCGGCGGAAAAGCAGAAAAGCAATAGGAGGATAAAATTATGAGTCAAACAGATAACCAACATCACGCATCCCAGGAACAAACAAAGGAGCAAACACAAGCAGTATCGCGAGAGCAGTTGTTTGCGGCGAGAAAGGATCTGCTCAAATGTAAACAAGCAATGAGTTATGTTACAAAACAACTGCAAACATTAATAGCAGACAATAATGAAGTAATAGTAACAGACCGGTTTCTTATTACCGATGAACAAATAGAAAAAATCTCACAAAATACGCTAGAGTCATGCCTGACTAAAGAAACCAATAGCGCGATAGCAGCGGCATATGAACCAGCAGTTCTTACAGCGGCACTGAATGAAATAATACGCCAACAGGCGCAGCCGGTTGCGGCGAGGGTTATTATTAATGAAAATGCAGAATTACAAGGATGCATAAGAAATCAGGTTCAATCGTTGATGACGGAGAACATTGAAAATGCAGAAGCCAACCAGTTCCTGATTACCGAAAATCAGTTGAAGGAAATTGTTGAAAACGCGTTGGAGGAGGTTAAAAAAACTAAACCAGCGCTAGCAGAACAATATGAAACAACCGTCCTTAAAGAGGTTTTAGATGAAACGACAAGAAATGTCACGTTAGGCGAAGTACAAAAATATATTATAGATACGCGAAAGCAATGGTTAGATCAGTTAGAGCGCAACGATAATTTATTAGAAACGCACGAAATATTTGTGGACTATTTTTCTAATCAAAAAATTAAAAATATAACGGTACAAGATATCAGTAAGATAGTTATTTCTAAAAAACCGATTCCTGGTTCAGTTG
>CAVFMC010000096.1:0-474 GCA_963623565.1 Bacteroidaceae bacterium
GTACACCAGTATCTCCCGCTACCACTACTTTTGGAACCACCATTAGTTCCACTAATTCACCCAGATCAGTTTGACCAGTCAGATTAACACAGCGGCCATCGGTAGCCTGCTGAATACAACTAGCTTTGGCTGCTTCATGAGCGCCACCGAGTAACCACACTTGCCAACCCTGCTGTAGATAATGTCGTGCTAAACTAATCTGATGATTAACCGGCCAACATTTACACTCACCACCCGCGGCCCCTACCGCGATAGCTAGCACCGGCCCCTGCTGTTGAATACGTTCTAAACTCTCTAGTTGCAACCGATGCAACACCTTGCCTAATTCCTCTTTAGAAGTAACTAAATGCGGCCGTACTAACGGTCGTTTAAACCATTCTCCCTTATTAAACGCCAACGCAGCAAAACGTTCATAGATTAAAGGAAAACGACGTAAATCCAGTCTGCGAATATCATTCAGTAACAGGTAACGAC
>CAVFMC010000096.1:484-3591 GCA_963623565.1 Bacteroidaceae bacterium
CGCCAACCCACCCCACCCGATGAGGAATACCAGCTAAAAAAGGTACTAACGCCGATTTCCAGGAATTAGGAATCAGATAGGCATCGGTAAACTGCTGCTGCCGCAACCGCAATCCAAGCAATAATCGCTCTTTGCAAGAAAACACCCCACTTTTAAAAGGAGAGCTGATCCATTGATCCACCTCCGGGATCTTGGCCAGTAAGGTACGCAGATAGGGTACCGCTAATACTGCGATATGACAGTTTAAATAACACTGCTTTAAAATGGCTAACAACGGTTGAATAAAGACTAGATCACCAATCCAGTGGGGTGCAATCACGAGAATTTTTTTCATTATTGCATATCGCCTACTATGACCATTAATCGATCAGCCAACCAGCTGGTTATTTAACCAACAATCGGCAACACCGCTTCTAAACCGACCACTGCTACTAATCGGCGCAGCGAAGCGGGCATCCCACCAAAAGTTAATCGACACTGCCTTATTTTGGCTAGCTTTAGTAGACTAATTAGCAGCGCTACACTGGTGGTATCAACCGCCGTCACTTGTGAGAGATCTAATTCTAATTCGCCGCCCACCACCAGTGACGCTGCTAACTGCTGATACCATTTAGCGACACTATTACCGGTTAAGCAGCCCTTAATCCTACTTTTCATATACTCTAGATATGGACCACACCTATCGCTCAGCTTATAAACTATGAGCTTATAATTATTTTTATTTTTTATTTTTTAGCTGCCAAACCAAGCCGGCTAGCCCCTGCTGCCGTAAGACCGCCGCAAATTGGGAATTACAGTTTTTCACTAAACTAATATTATTAACGCTAAAATCGTAAATTTTCCAGCTACCGTTCTTCAGGTACAAGTTATAGACCACACGCACCGTGCCCCCACGCAACAATAGATCACAGGTCACCTGCGCCCGCGTTCCGCTATTACCCCGCAAAGGATAAAACTTAACCACTTCTCCATTATAACTTTTCAGCGCACCCGAATAAGTGTCTTCTACGTAACGAGTGAACACTTCGACAAATTCATTTCGACTAGCAACACTAGCCTGCTGCCAATATTGTCGCCCCACCACCGAACGCGCCATGGCTTGGACATCGAAATTAGGCAGTACTATCTGCTCAATTTTAGCGATTAAATAATTATCATCCCGTGCGATCTGAGCGCGATTTTTAACTAGCACCTCTGTCATTTGATTAGTAATATTCCGCACTAAGCGTAGCGGCGCCTCGCCATTCTTGGCTAAACAACGATCAACTAGACAAAGATTGGACGCTGTGAATAAGAGGCTAAAAAGCAGTAACAGAGACACTATCCAGTGCACTAACCGTGTGGTCGGTGGGGTCCCTAAACGGCATGCCCCATCTAACATATTTAGTTTATTTAGCATATTTATATAGTTTCCTCTTTGCCTATTTCTTTCGTTACCGCATAGCCATATGTTAACGCATAAATATTATTATGATTATGTAGCCGCCTTCGCCGCTAGTTGCCCTTTTTGCTCCGACATTTCTTTATTGTCTTTGTTGCTTTTGTTACTTTTGTTATCTTTATTATTTTTATTATCTTTGTTCTCTTCGGCTTCGCTATTTCGCTGCTCTTTATCCTCGTTATTGTTATTACCTACTATACTGTACATAAACTGCCCGATTAAATTTTCCAGTACGACAGCGGATTGGGTATCTTCGATCACTGCTCCCTCCTGTAGTACCTGCTCGCTAAAACCTGGAATAAGCTCAATATAATTAGCGCCAATAATTCCTGCAGTAAGAATCTTGGCGCTGGAATCCGCTGGCAATTTATCCTGCTGACGATCAATCCGCAAGCCCACAATGGCATGAAAAGTTTGGTTATCTACTCGGATTGATGACACCTCCCCAATTCGTACTCCTGCGATAGTCACCGGCGCCCGCACTTTGAGATCGCCGATATTATCAAAAATCGCCTGGACATTAAAAGCGTTACGCGCGGAATATTTACTAAAACCGCTGACCTGCAGGGCTAAAATAGCTAACGCCACTCCACCCGCGATAATAAATAGTCCCACAATCAAATTTAACCGGTTGCTATTAGGCATAAAATCTTATCTACCTCTTATCTATTCCAGTTTTCGCGTTCACAATCATACGATATGTAAGATAAATTAACCATTAACTACCAACCACCTAGCATCAAGGAGGTCATAACAAAATCTAATCCTAATACCACCAAGGAACCGTAAACTACCGTTCTAGTGGTAGCTTGGCCAATGCCCACCGCGGTGGGTTTGGTAAAATAGCCTTGATAGATCGCAATCCAGGTAGTAACCACTCCAAACACTGCTGCTTTTAAGAGGCCATTAAGCGTATCCGCATGAAAATCCACCGACGCCTGCATATTGGACCAAAACTGCCCAGCATCTACCCCTAGCCACTCCACTCCAATTAAATAACCACCAAAAATCGCCACCGCACAAAAAATTGCCACTAAAATCGGCATAGAGATTAAACCGGCCCAAAAACGGGGAGCAATCACCCTCCAATATGGATCTACCCCCATCAGTTCCATACTCGAAAACTGTTCGGTAGACTGCATCAGTCCTACTTCAGCAGTCAGCGCTGAACCCGCCCGTCCAGCAAAAAGTAGACCGCCCACCACCGGTCCTAGCTCCCGCAACACGCAGAGTGCTACCAACTGCCCTAACTGCTCTGCCGAACCAAAACGGGTTAAAATGCTATAGCCCTGCAGCGCTAGTACCATCCCTAAAAACAGCCCGGACACCGCCATAATAGAGATTGATAGCACTCCGACACTATAAATCTGCTCTACGATCAAGGGATAGAGCCGCGCCAGCCGTGGCTTACGCACCACCACTGCAAAGAGAAATTCGCCAGCCATCCCGATCCGCCGGGTCAAATCCAGTCCTCGCTCGCCTAGTCGTTCTAATCGTTTTCTCATTTATACCGCGTGTAAATCATTTATATATAACATATGCCGCGTAAACAAATACCAAAAATATCAAATATAAGTATTAAACACAATAAAATATAACAAAACAACGGAAACAACTAATAACGCGTAAAATAGTAAAATATAAAATATGATATAAAGATCCATAC
>CAVFMC010000097.1:0-3524 GCA_963623565.1 Bacteroidaceae bacterium
TTTAGAAGAAGCGTTCAAAAACGGCGAACTGGTTAAAGGAAAAATCCTTAATCGTGTGCGCGGCGGTTTTATCGTAGAACTGGATAAAGTTAAAGCTTTTTTACCCGGTTCGTTGGCTGACAGTAAACTGATTAAAGATTTTCCTGCTTTAGAGCAGCAAGAGTTAGAATTTAAGATTATTAAAGTGGATCGAGCCACAAATAATATTGTGGTCTCGCGCCGGGCCGCGCTGATGATGATTAGCTCACCTGAGCGGGATGAACTGCTGGCCAAGATTAACGAAGGCATGGAATTAACCGGTGTCGTGAAGAATTTAACCGATTACGGGGCGTTTATAGATTTAGGTGGGCTAGATGGCTTATTACATATTACCGACATTTCTTGGCGGCGAATTCGACATCCGAGCGACGTGCTGAGCGTGGGCCAGGAGATTCACGTGAAAGTGTTAAAATATGATAAAGAAAACTGCCGGGTCTCTTTAGGCATGAAACAGCTGGTAGAAGATCCATGGCAACATATTGAAGAGCGTTATCCAGTCGGTTCCAAGATTACCGGTCACGTTACTAACGTAATGGATTATGGTTGCTTTGTGGAGATTGCGGAGGGGATTGAAGGTCTGGTGCATATGTCAGAACTTAGCTGGATTAATCATAATCTACATCCCAGTAAAATCGTTACGCCCGGCCAAGAGGTAGAGGTTTTAGTGTTGGATATTGAGCCGCAGCGACGTCGTATTTCGTTGGGCCTTAAACAATGCACGCCTAATCCTTGGAAAGAGTTTGCAGCTACGCATTCGCGTGGAGAAGTCCTGAAAGGGGTAGTGAATTCGATAGCGGATTTTGGTCTCTTTGTCAGTTTAGAAAATGGAATTGATGGCTTAGTGCATCTCTCAGATCTGTCATGGAAGGAACCAGGGGACAAAGTGATTAAAAATTATCATAAAAATCAAGAGATAGAAGTTCAAATTTTAGGCATTGACATCGATCGCGAGCGGATTTCGTTAGGGATTAAACAGATTAATAGCAATAATACTAATGCCAGTGATGACGGTGATAGCAACAGTAATGGTGACGCTGAATCAAGTAATGCTCATGAGAATGAGGATAATGCCCCCTATTTAAACTTGCCTAAGGGTAGTTTAGTAAGTGGTACAGTGACCCAGGTGGATGCTAAAGCAGCACTGGTAGATTTAGGCAATGGGGTGATCGGCCGAGTAAAAGCGTCCGAAGTGAGTAAAGAGCGGATTAATGATGTAACCGAATGGCTGCAAGTAGGAGATGTTATTGAGGCTAAAGTATTAGGAGTGGATCGCAAAGCAGAGGTGGTCAATATCTCGATTCGCGAGATGCAGGCGCAGGCTGTACATAGCGGAGAGGCGCCGACTAATAATAGTTTAGGGGCCATGCTTAAGGAGCAGCTGGTGCGTAATAATGACCAAAACACGGATCAAGTAGAGTGTGCGCCGGAGTCGCCAGCAGCATTACAGGCGGAGTCGCAGTCCGCAGCGGAGTCGGTAGCAGAATAGCAGCGAGTAGGCTCGGCACAAGCAAAATGAGTGGGTGAATGGGCGGTCATACAGTATGAATAAAACTAATTTAAGTAAAATTCGTATTCAGTTATGGGTGGCGTTACTGCAAATTTTTGACCGGGAGGATTTTGAAGAGCAGTTATTAGAACTGCCAGAAAAAATTGCAGCTAGTTGGCACCCGGAACTGTATTTAGGGGCAGAAATTACCGCAGATGAAGTGCGTGGCGCACTAATCGCGCAGCTGGGAGGTGATTTATCACTCTTGGATGTAGCTTCAATAGCGGAGAATGCGCCAACTAACGCCTCGTCCGCCGTTGATTCTAGTGGATCGGCGAGCGTGGATGGCGGTAATGATGTTCCTGCTGCTACGCCCATGACCCCTAATCAGCTGTTATTAGCTTGCGCGGCGCAACTTAAGCAACTGCGAGTAGATAAGCCAGAATTTCTGACTATTAACGCCGCGGCTTGCGCTCGCTGTGAACATAACATGGTTTGGGTGACCAATCTTTGCCGGGGCTGCAAAGCTCGCTCCTGTCAAGAGGCGTGCAAGTTTGGCGCGATCAGTATGCAGGATGGCAAAGCTTACATACACCAGGAGAAATGCACCAAATGCACCAAATGCATTAAAGCTTGTTCCTACGATGCGATTATTAAACGACTGGCGCCCTGTGTGGCGGTTTGCCCAGTAGGTGCTATTAGCCGCCGAGATGACAAGCCGCCAGTCTATAACTATAAACGCTGCATTCATTGTGGCAAGTGCGATGCGGCTTGTCATTTTGGTGCCATTTCCGAGCGTAGCCAGCTGATGGCCATTCTCTATCAACTTAAAAAATGCCACCGGAAAGTTATTGCCGTTCTAGCGCCCTCCATCGTGGGACAGCTGCCCGGCAATATTCGACAGATTGCCATGGGGTTAATTCAACTTGGTTTTTATAAGGTGGCGGAAGTGGCGGTTGGAGCGGATGAAACCACCATTCGCGAGGCAGGCGAGTGGGTAGAGCGGGTAGCTAAGGGTGGGGATAATTTTATGACCACCTCTTGTTGCACCGCTTATACTCAGCTGGTGAAACGGCATCTGCCCCAGATTAGTCATTACGTTTCTACCACCTTGACTCCGATGGCTTATATCGCGCACAAGATGCGACTGCGTTATCCGGATGCGCTGATTGTCTTCGTGGGCCCATGTGTGGCTAAAAGAGTGGAATGTTATGAAAATCGGGATGTGGATGCGGTGATGGAGTTTGAAGAACTAACTGCACTATTTCTGGCTAATAATATCGTGACCGATCAGCTACCAGAATACCAGTTTGAAGATGATAGCTCGCACGAGGGACGCGAATATGGTTTAACCGGCGGGGTGGCCCGAGCAGTATCGCATATCTTGGAAAAATTACAGAGCGAAACGCAGAAAACGGAGCAGGATAGCCTGGAGGAGGAAACTGACCAGGCAGCGGGGATCAGTATTAACCAGGTACAGCTCTGCTGTATTAACGGTTTAGATCGCGATAATGTGCGTAAGCTAAAAGAATTTGCGGCCAAAGGCTGCTCGGAAGGTAATTTGGTGGAAGTGATGGCTTGTGCCGGTGGTTGCGTTGGTGGACCACATGCGGCCAAACCTTCGCAAGAGGTGGTTAAAACTGTACATAGCTATGCGGCTGAAGGAATTGCTAACGGGGAATTAAAAGAGTTTCGTGAGATTTTAATGCAAGAACAGAACTAAAACTGGAGCGTGTTAGCGCAATAGCACAATTGTCCCGATCGCTAAATAGCTATAAAAGATGATAAAATAATTAGCATTAATCATAATCCAACGCAATTCGTAATAATAAGAATCAGTATTACAATGAATACAGAACAGGCTCGAGAGGCAGCGGCTACCAGCCATGATCAGCAAGAACAACAATCGCTGCCGCAGCTAAAACTGAATGAACAGATTCTCCGGCGACGTCATAAGCTAGATCAGTTAAGAGCGGAAGGTTTTCATTATCCTAATAAT
>CAVFMC010000098.1:0-3458 GCA_963623565.1 Bacteroidaceae bacterium
GGGTAAGTACGTAACTGTTCGGTATTAATTTTGATGTAACTATTATGTTGATCCGGCGCCCGCTGAATTTCTACCGCACCGCTTAAATCCACCACATCCCGATTATGATAACTATGGCCCTGCTGCGCGGTAATCACCCATGGCTGCTGCTGCGGCTGAAAAAAGCTAATAGTTGGGCGACTTAACCGAAATTGATTGCTGTCTTCATGGTGCTCAATCAGCTCGGCACGCAGCTGCTGCTTAAGCTGCCCCTGCTGGTCACATTGCCGCAAATTAGCCCCTTCTAAATAAAAATCTACCGCACGGGATGGGCGCGGCTCCAGCGCTTGCAACGCCAACCGTTCGGTTCGTAAGCTGTTGATAGTCTGAACGCTGGTGGCAACTAAACCCACCAGAACTATTGCGACCAATAGAGTAAAAACTCCACGCATACTCGATATTAATTAACCTGTCCCGGCGACTCTACCACCCTAGCCAGCTGATCTAGATTGGTAATATGCTCTAAATAAGTGGCCAGTAAACTCACGATTTCCGGATCGAAACTTCGCCCCGACTCTTGCACGATCCACTCTAGTGCCGCTTGTTGCTGTTCGACACGCACCTGCTGTTCGACCCCATTAACCAGCTCATGGGTTAATCGATCATAAGCATGGACTATCGCCAAAATCCGTGCCTCCGGAATAATCTCTTTACCGTGACGCCGAAAAGCATGGCCATCGCCACGATCGTACCCCGGAAGCGGACCGCCGGTCTGTGCATCTATAAACCCCGGGTAGCCACTGCCATCCCAATGTTCATGGTGCTGCAGTATGATCTCCTGGGCTAATTCAATATCCACCCCTGCTAGCAACTGTGCCCCAGCTATAACCGCCTGTTCTTCTGGTGACTGCGCAGTCGGTAGCGACAATTGTTGAGCACGGAACTGGGACGGCAACAACCCCTGCACCGCTTTACCTAAATCATGAAACCGCACCGCTATCATTAAACTATCTTTATTATTCCGTCGCCTGTCGTCGCTCAGCCCCTGTTTTTGCGCCCACCGATCGTAGAGATCAGCCGCTAGTTGCGATACCCGATCCACATGCGCCAGGGTCTCGCGTGGATCATTAGCCTCAATAATGCGATTAAGGATCACCGACATCGCCCGCTGCAGACTAGCGTGTTCCAGCGCGGTAGCGGCGTTATAAGCAAAAAGCTGCACCACCGACTCTTCTAATGTAGTAAAACTCCGCACCGTAGCATCCGGATTCAAGGCGTTAATCAGCTGGATTACCCCCAAGACACCACCTTTCATCCCCCGAATCGGCACCGTCAGTACGGAACGGGTGTTATAGTGAGTCTTCTGATCAAAGGAAGCATCAAACAGGTAAGGCTGGGAACGATCAATCTGATAAACATCAATTAAATTCAGACTAATGCCGGTATTTGCTACGTAGCCCACTATGGAATTATTGTTAATGGGCACCGTAAAGCTGTCGAAAACTAATTTTTCCCCATGCCGCAAACGTTTTTGCAGAGTATCATTTTGACTGCAAGCAAAACAAAGTTGGCGATTATCTACCAGATAAACGCTGCCTGCGTCCGCATTAGAGAGTTTACGAGTTTCGGTAAGCACTCGCTCCAGCAGCAAATTAATATCCTTAATCTGCAGCATATCCCGCACAATGCCTAAGATATAATCAAAATTATCACTACCCTGCTGCCCGCCGCCCATGCCATTCATCATAGATTATCTTATCTAACCATCCTTTTTCTTCCGCACAATCAATTATGATTTTATAACCATAACTTGAATCATCATAACCAATCTTTCCCGCGCAAACAAGCGTTGCGGCCAGTTTTTCTGATACTAAGAATTACGATCGTGCTGGAAGCGCGTTAGTGTTTAGTAGGTTTGTATCGGTTTGCTTAATTTTGTCCATCTTGACGTGCATTGTTGATTATTAGCTAGCTGGAAGCGGCGGTAACTGTCGGCAATTATCTTTGCCGTTTCTGAGTTAATGCTAAATTTACTATAAAATTTTACTAGCAAATTTATTATGTCTTTGTGTTTTTAACCATGCTACATTAATAGCATACGAGAGTTAAAATAAATAATTAAAGGACGAAAATATGAACAAGATACAACAAGATAGTACGGCAGGTAATAATCAACTGCTTCCACAAGAGGTGGTGCTCTCTTTATCTGGGGAGATTGCGCATGAACTGCGGACCCCACTAGCGACGATTCATCTCTATACGGAACTACTGGAAGAGACGTTGGCCAGTCATCATTTCGCCCAACAGGAGACACATCAGGCGGAAGTTAAGGAGATGGAAGATTATTCTAAGGTGATCAAACAGATTATTCGGGAAACTGACGATTTTATTGATAGTTTTCTGCTACAGATTCGTTATGTTTCGACCGGCAGTAGCGCCGCCAGCGATGACAAACAGCAGGGTAAATATAAACGGCAGCGCTATTCCATGCAGCGTACGTTGCAGAAAGTGCTTAAATATTACCCCTGGAAACCTCAGCAGCGCGCGGGGGTGCAGCTTGCTGTCGACCAAAATTTTTATTACCAGGGTGAAAAGGTTTTGGTAGAGCATGTGTTAAATAATTTAATCAAAAATGCGCTCGCGGCCCTGCACGAGCAGACCGATACTGCGATGCAGCTGGGCACAGAGGTAGAGAACAAGCCGCCTCGTATCTGGATTAGCTGTACTACCGACACCGTTGGCGCAGCAGAATCGGCGCAGCGGTATGGGATAGTCACGGTCACGGATAACGCTGGCCTGCTAGGTCCCGAGATGCTACAGCAGCTATTTAACCAGTTTACTGGTCGAAATATCTCCTATAAAAATGGCGGTATCGGACTAAATTTCTGTCGGCTGGTGATGCATAATTTAGGTGGTGAAATTAGTTGTGACGCGCAACCAGGGCAATATACCCGTTTTATTTTGCGTTTTCCTTTAGCTATAACTAGGTCACCTAACAGCAAATAGCTGTCTTTTGGGAGGCGCGCGCTCAACTAAACGGGTTATAGTATAACTGCCTAACGGTTTTATCGGTAGGTAGTTATTATGGTGGTGCGTTGGACAGTTCTGCTTATTTTAATAGCTATTAGTTAATTAAATATAAAGCTGGCTATTAAAATTAAGAGTAAAGTTTTAGGTACGCGATGCGCTGCATTATCTGCCAACAAACCACGCGTAGTACCGTTACACCTAGAATCATAGACCAAACAGTGGATCAGGGATCTAGCCACTACTTTCGTGCTCGGCAACGGCCACAACCGTTGGCACTCTGCGCACACTGTCTACAGTTGTTGCCCTGGAGCGGGCATTATTGCCAGCGTTGTGGGCAGAATTGTGCGGTGACGCGACAGCAGTTGTGCGGACGCTGTCTCAATGCAGTGAGGGGGACGCCCCGCCCGCTCTCACACCCAAACCCACGCCACCATTTGATCCGTACGCGT
>CAVFMC010000099.1:0-2216 GCA_963623565.1 Bacteroidaceae bacterium
CAATATGGGACACCGGAACCATTTTATCTTGATTAATCGGCTTCATCATAAAATGAGTCCATTGTCGAGCGTATTTGCTACCTAAATCGGAAGATAATAACTTAATAGCTTTATATGTAGGATAATTGTTAGCTTGCGCGTACCAGCCCACAATAAGATTAATAGACCTATCAGTATTAGTAACCTGATCTGGGTCAGCTGCATATTGATCACCAACCAGATCCAGTAACAGCCCAATCATCCGAGTAGCAGTTGCCACATCTTTCAGTGTTTGACCCAGCTGCCCATTCATGATTGGTGGTATTTCTTCTGCAGATAACTGATCTACAGGACCATGTTGAAGAAGACAAAGATAGTACAACAACTTGGCATAAATAGGCTGGTCAGGAATCCGATTATATATATTGACTAATACAGATAGCTTGTCCTCCGCCGAATAGATTTGGAAGGTATACCGAATTAAAGTAACATAGACTTCGTGATACGCCAGCAGGTTCGGATTCGGATTGTTACCCCTGTCATCCTTCACTAAATACCGATTAACCACTTGCCCCATCCATTGCGTGTCATCAAATTTAGCAGCGTACAGTTTGATAATCTGTCCGTACATAAAACTGATATTAGAAGTACCGTCATCATGATTATCCTGACATGCCTGGCGTGCTGTGTTATAAACCAATCTAAGTAGATCTACTGATTGCCCATTAAGGGTAAAATTGGTTAATTTTGCAAAATCGCAACGGTCGTCCGTTTCTAATAGGGCACAAATAGCACCGGTTAAGTCACATGTACACCGTTTGGGCTGCACTGCTGTGATGGCTGCTACATTGGCCAAGATATCAAATAGAGAATTAAAAATTTCATCGTTCCTAGTTGCTGTCCATGCGGCGTTTGGTTCGTTCTGGAGCAGACTTCGTAGCGTACTCAGAATCACGGATTCGTTGAGGTGTATAATCGCAATCAATAGCGCCTTAACCCATGTTTGACACTTAGTAGAATCATCCTTATACTTTTTTGAACTAAAGTCATTTATTAATTGCTTGAAAATGCTGGCAGAGGTTAATTGATCATTTGTCGTTTGCATATGCCGATCAAGTTCGCTAGCAGCCTCTACTTTCTTATCACTGGAGTTATTACCGGCATGTACTCGATGAATTATATTCAAGCCCTGATTTATAAATGGGTATAATGTTCTAACTGCGTAATCTGACAAGATTTCATTACCAAGCGCGGTTCTTATCGCTTCTAATGGGAAAGCTATAAACAAGCGACATTGATGACAGTATGACAAAGGATCTAAGTACCCAGCAGCAATATCAGTCCCAGAATCTGAGATAAGCTCATCATTGAAAATCGTTAGCGCATTGGTAAACTCATCGTCCAAGTTTAAAAGAGAGGTATTGGTATTTTTTTGGTTGTATAAGTACAGCAGCACAATACCGAATTTTCGCACTTGTCGTTGATAGACACCTTGACAATTCAGTAGCGTATCTACTACGCTACTTATGGCGTCTAGTGTTGTATTTAAGCGGTCTAAATTCAAATTAGAAGGAAGAGGCTCACTTCGTAATTTTTGTTCTTTCTTGATTATAGCATCAAGTAATCCAATATAATCAGCATAGCGATGGTCGGCGTCATTTTCCAGCATTTCTTTGAACGATGCTAGTCTGCTAATAAGCGCATCATAACTCGCTCTCGCTTGGATATTATCTGTTTGATCGTTGTTTAGATTAAGCATCATAAGTATCCTCCATACACATAACTATCAATTCGTGCGTTGCTTTACGCACTTGTCATATAAACAGGACTAAGTACCCCAACCCCTAGTTTTTATTTTAACCCTGTATTTTTTTAAAAGCAATAGCCCATAATTTGCGTAAAGCCTTATCGTAGTTATGTTGTGTAACTAGCTCTACCCTATATTAGGAGTTTTAGTAGTCACCGCCAGAAAGGCTGCTATTAATAAGTCAATCGCTATATAGTGCCAGTCGTAAGTATGGAATAAGGCCTATGAGGCCTTAACTGCAGCGCTTGCAATGAAAATGGAGATTGTATTACAATGGACAGCGAGTAAGTAGGGAGTTCTGAATAGTTGCTTTTTGGGTCGGTAAAGTACTAACAAAAATAGAAGGAGGACATTATGAGTCAAAATAATAGCCAACAACCACAGTCACAAGCGCAAGATCAGGCACAGGAGTCAACGCAACTAGCTGCAG
>CAVFMC010000099.1:2226-3325 GCA_963623565.1 Bacteroidaceae bacterium
GCGTGAAGCAATCAAGGCGAATGAAAAAATACAAGAAGCTATTAGAAGTAAAATTAAAAACTTTATACGAGCTTCACGCGACAATACAGGTTCGGGACAATTTTTACTTACCGAAAAACAGTTAGCGAAGGTGTTTGAAGATGTGAAAACAGGAACGGGATGGCTGCAGTTAACAAACGCATCGGAAAGCCAACCAGCAACAAGCAAATCGGAAAGCCAATCAACCGACACGCCGTTTGATCAGGCGCTAAAGGAAACGCTACAAGATATAGCGCTAGATGAAGTAAAGCAGTATATTAAAGAGAAAAGGGATCAATGGTTAGCTAAACTAAAAGATCAAGAGAGTTTATTAGAACTGAGGGATATTGTAACAAGATATCTTAGTAACGAACAAATTAATCAGATGGCAGTAGAAAATATCACTAATATTGCGGTATCTGCGCAACCTGATCGTGGAGCGTGTGCTAATTTAGGCTTTTTGGACTATCTAATTACGCAGGTAACTACGGGTCTAAATGACCAAAATGCTGCCGTTGTCAATACTTTAATACAAGCTATGGCGACTGGTACGAATTACTGTTTTTTGGATTGGTCAAAGAGTTATATAGATGGTGAGTTTACTTTTATGCAAGGTCTATACAATATTGTTAGCCAAACTCAAAAGTGTATCGCCAGAAAACAACATCACAACAAATGTAAAAGTACCGACATCAAAGATGGCGATCACTAACATTGCCAACCTAATACAAAATATACATACACAACGTACCGCGCCGGCATCAATAGCGTTGGTCTATGAATGTGACAGATTGGTATGTGAAGCAAACACTTGCCAAGAACGTTGTTTTGGGGCATTAAGCCGTATATTTTATTGGTTCAACGAACATAAATTATTAAGTACGGTTCGTCCAAATTTTACTCTATTTAGCAGCCTCGTATATCATTCAGATCTTTTTACTCGGGCGCTTGATTATTGTTCACAAGCAAATAATAGCAACGATAACGCCAATAAAAAAGCATATGTCAAAAATATATTACAAAATACGAGACAATTAAACGTAAACGAGTTACCGGCTATATTCGAATCTCTGTATGATGT
>CAVFMC010000100.1:0-3322 GCA_963623565.1 Bacteroidaceae bacterium
GTATAAACTAGTTTTCCCGGTAACTACTAAATTTGAACAGCGGGCCATTGCTCAGCAGCGGGCCATCTATCGTTTTATCTGCTCAATATCTAGCTAAAAACTGGTAGCAACTCAGTAAAATTCAACATCAAAGAGTAGCTATGCAGAATCAGTTGATCTTCATACGCCAAAGAGTTAGAATAAACAAAGAGTTAGCGTAATAAACGGTTAAAATTAATTAAAATTAAATAGACAAGATAAAATAGTAATCAAGTAATAGCAATAAAGATAAGTAATAAGTTGGTTTATATATAGGTTAGTTTATAGATTGGCTAGTTATGATCGAGACGTTCTATAATGTAGGTCATTTTGTGCTCGGACATCCCTATCTGTTAGCGGGTAGTGTGGTGGCGCTAGGATTTTTGATATATCAAGAGCTATACGACTGGTTAAATCGTCAATGGTGGGTGTCGGTTAGTGATGCAGTAGAGCTAATCAATCATCAGCAGGCGCAGGTGCTAGATTTACGTGATCCACAAGAATTTCAGCAAGGGAGCATTTTGGGCGCACGGCAGGTAGCACTAGATCAACTTGGAACGACTTTACAGCAGCTGGGAGCACAAAGCCATGGGCAGTCCGTCATTTTAATCTTACCTAAAGAAGATCAGCCGTATCAAATTAAAGCACGACTAACCAAATATTCACCTCAGCAGTTGCCCCAGCTGAAAATTTTACGTGGGGGGATAGATGCCTGGCAGGCGGCGGAGTTACCGCTTGGGTGATAGCAGTATTCAGAACGGCGTAGTATTCATATTCATAATCAATGATTAATGTCAGTACAAATAATGTATAAAGTAAATATTAATTAAAATAATGAAGTAATGTCGTATAATAAAGTAATGTTGTAATGTAGAGGAAGATCTATGGCAGAATCAAACGAGAATTTAACTACGGATCAGCAGCAGGCGCAGACGCAACAAGCGCAGCTCGATCCACAGATGCAGTTTATGATTCATCGGGTATATCTAAAAGACTTATCCATCGAGTCGCCTAATAGCCCTTATGTCTTTCAGCAAGAGTGGCATCCCGAGATTGAAATTAATCTAAATGTCGAACATAAAGAGATTAGTGATTTGGTTGAGCATGGTTACGAAGTGGCGTTAGTAGTGCGTTTAACCGCCCGTCTCCAGGAGAAAACCGCTATTTTAGTGGAAGCGACCGAATCCGGGATTTTTACTGTAACTGGAGCTACGGGCGAAGTGCTAGAACATATTTTAATGGTATTGTGTCCCAATATTCTGTTTGCTTACGTTAGAGAAATCATTGCTGATAGCATGATGCGGGCTGGCTTGCAACCGGTGCATTTAGCGCCAATGAATTTTGATCTGCTGTGGGAAGAGCATAAAAAGAAAAGCAAGGGTGCAACGCAAGCATAGCAAGCACATGAATTGGTGTAAATACATATGAAATTGGTGTAAATGCCTATGAGTTGGTTTGAAAAATTATGGACCAATGCTAGCCGGTTCTGTGCTAATATTTCCGCCCATCGGCATGATATCCCGGAAGGGTTGTGGCGACGCTGCGAACATTGTGGCGCAGTAATTTATTACGCCGAACTGGAGCGTAATCTTTGGGTGTGCCCTAAGTGTGAATTTCATATGCAGATTTCAGCGCGACAGCGACTAGGAATCTTTTTGGATCAGCCGGGCGCGTTGCTGGGGCAGGGCGAGCAGCCCCAGCAAAAGCAACATAATAAGCTAGCTGGTCAGAATGGCTCGAATAGCCTAAAGAGTCCAAACAATTTAGACCAATTAAACCACCAATCATATAACTTAACTAGCACCGATTCACCGCAGGAGTTAGTGGCAGATTTAAAGCCGGTTGATTGGTTACATTTTCGCGATTTAAAACGTTACCAAGACCGCATCACCGAAGCACAAAAACGGACCGGTGAGAAGGATGCGCTGATAGTAATGGTGGGTAAGGTGCTAGGTGTGCCCCTAGTCTGCAGTTGCTTTGATTTTAATTTTATTGGTGGTTCCATGGGTGGCGTGGTGGGGGAGAAATTTGTGCGGGGAGTGGAGTATGCATTAGAGCATCACCTGCCGCTGGTCAATTTTGCCGCTAGTGGCGGTGCGCGCATGCAGGAGGGATTAATTTCCTTAATGCAGATGGCTAAAACCAGTGCCGCTTTAGCTAAATTGGCGGCTGCTCAACTGCCCTATATCTCTATTTTAACTCATCCTACTACCGGTGGGGTATCAGCTAGCTTAGCAATGTTGGGGGATCTGATTTTGGCTGAACCAGGAGCTACCATCGGTTTTGCCGGGCGACGGGTGATTGAACAGACTATCCATCAGCAGCTACCGGAGGATTTTCAATCCAGTGAATTTTTACTTGAACATGGGGCGATCGATCGGATCGTGCCACGGCGTCTACTCAGGGCGGAAGTAGCGATGCTACTAGGTGATTTGCTCCATCGTTAGCCTGGCTGCCGGTTAGTAGTCAATGGCTGCAGCCAAGATTGTAAATATAAACGCGAACAACAAATGAATAGCGACAAGTAAATAGCAAATAAACAGCAAAGGCAAAGCGGGATGAAGAACGTAAAAATAGGATGTATCATGCTAGCGGTAGCAGTAGCACTACTAGCTGCTTGGATATACTTTAAACGCTCTTTAGCGCAACCAAAATTTGTATCTCATGATATGTCCAATGCCCAGATTGCATTAGATTTGTCGCGGCAGCGCGCAGAGCTAGAGCGGATTGAACAGAGCTGTCCGCAGGTAGGTCAGCTAATTAAGAATGGCAATACCTGGCAAACCCAAGATGGACAATGGACGAGCTATACCGATTCTACCGCCTCTAAGGTGTTGGCTTTTTTAGGGGCGCAGTGGGTCGGTACCGCCAAGGTTGGCCAGATCATGTGTATGTATAAAACTGATGAAGCGGTAGCTTTTTCGTTGAATTTGGAGCCTAGAACCTCGCTCATAGTACCTGAACCAGAGAATGTCGCTAATTGGAGCGCGCGTATCGATAATCGCTATCGCATCTGCCGTTCCGCCAATATTGCAGACTGCAAGTATATGGTTAAACGTTATAAAACCAAAACTACGGAAGAGATTATGCGGGATATCAAATGGAATCCTAAATAGTTGGTTGCAGGTAGTTATGTAATTGGGGTGTATATGATTAAATCGACTCCCAATCATTTCTATAATTTTTTCATCAGATAAATTAATTTCCTCGTTAGATAAGTCAATTTTCTCATCAGATATCTAAGAAATAATATAACCATCCATATGCAACGAAGTAACCAAAATTCTCAGCAGCAGCATCATGC
>CAVFMC010000101.1:0-3310 GCA_963623565.1 Bacteroidaceae bacterium
AAAATATAAAATATACCCAAAAAATTTATGGAGTAATTAAGCTATGCGCAGCCGGAATGATCGGTTGTCTATTAGTGGGCTGTGCAGGTAAGAGTGGGGCGCAACATCGTGGGTATTCTGACGGATCACGCGATGGAGCGGCGACTTATGCTTATAATAGCGCTAATGATGAGTTTGAAGGGTACAGCACCGATGAGAACCAACGGCAACGGGTAGGCGCTAATCAATCCTTTTATTTTGATTTTGATCGTTATGAGGTGGCGGCGGCGGACCGCGAAGATATCAGCGTGCAGGCGCGTTATCTGGCCGCTCATCCCCAAGCTAAACTACGTTTAGAGGGTAATACCGATCTACGCGGTAGTCGAGAGTATAACGTAGCGCTAGGTTGGAAGCGCGCTAATTCGGTGGCGAGTGAACTACGTAAGCAGGGGGCTAGTAAAGACCAGATTGCGATTGTAAGTTTTGGCAAAGAAAAACCGGTGGCATTAGGTAACGATGAAGCGTCGCATAGCAAAAATCGTCGGGTGGATCTGATTTTTGAGCAGCGCTAGGGCGTGCCGACAGAGCGTTTTTATATATAGTTAATTTATGTCGATCAGCGTGGTTTATGAGACTAGCCAGTTAGCGCATATTCCGGTGATGCTACAGGAGGCGGTCGCAGCGCTGCAGGTTGATAAGGGGCAGATTATTGTGGACGCTACCTTTGGGCGTGGGGGTCATACTAGTGAGATTTTACGCCGGTTGCCTACTAATGGCCAAGTAATAGCGTTGGATCGGGATCAGGAAGCGGTAGATTACGGTCGAACTAGTGCGCAGTTCAGTTTTAGAAATGATCCGCGTTTAAGTTTATATCATGCTAACTTTAGCCAATTGGATACATTGCTGCAGCAGTTAGGGCTAACCGGGCGGATCGACGGAATTCTTTTTGATTTAGGAGTGTCATCACCGCAGTTAGATCAGGCTGAGCGGGGGTTTAGTTTTAATAAGCAGGGGCCGCTAGGTATGCGGATGGATCCTAGTCAGCAGTCGCTGACAGCTGCCGAGTGGCTGGCTAAAGTGCCGTTAGCGCGGCTCGATCAAGTACTTGCACAATATGGTGAAGAGCGCTATCATAGGACTATTGCTAGGGCGATTGTGCAGGCACGAGAGCGAGCGCCGCTTACCGAGACATTGCAGCTAGCGCAAATTATTAGTGCCGTGTATCGCCATAGGGAGCGGGCTGGCAGCATGAAAACTAAACGCAAAAAAGACCCGGCCACCAAAAGTTTTCAAGCTATTCGGATGGTGGTTAATGATGAACTGGGTGAACTGGAACGTGGGCTAGAAGCGGCTTGGCGGAATTTACGGGTAGGGGGTCGGTTAGTGACGATCTGCTTTCATTCATTAGAAGATAGAATAGTTAAGCAACTGGTGCATCGACAGGCCCAACCAGCCCTGCTGCCGGATCGGGTGCCGTTGAGGGCGGTTGAGCTGGCTAGCTCCCCGTCATTAGCTTTTGTGGGGGCAGTGCGCAGAGCAGGGGCGCTGGAGCTGCGAGCTAATGTACGAGCGCGCAGTGCGATTCTACGAGTAATCGAACGGATTAATTAAGCTTAATAAACTTAATGAAGCGATAAGTTATAAACTTATAAACTAAAGTGGAAAAGTGAGCTAAATTAACTGAAGGAGGTAAACGAGATGGTAGAGCAAGGACAAGAGAAAAAGTTACTGTTATTAACTTCGGGCGGTGATGCTCCAGGTATGAATTCGGCTATTCGCTCGGTAGTGCGGACCGCGCGTTACCATGGTCTAGAAGTTTTTGCTTGTCATGATGGCTATCATGGCTTAGTTGAGGAGACGATTTTTCCTATTACCTCCAGTGATGTCTCTGGCTGCGTGCAGCTCGGGGGGACCATTTTGCGTTCCGGGCGCTCGCTAAGTTTTAAACAGCCAGAAGTGCGGCAAAAAGTAGCAGCGTTTCTAGCTAGTCAAGGAATCGGTTATCTGGTGGCAATCGGTGGCGATGGCACTTTTCGTGGGGCGGTGCTACTGGCCGAACAGAGTGATCTAAAGGTAATTGGTATCCCCGGTACTATCGATAATGATATTATAGGTACCGAATATACTATCGGTTTTGACACCGCGCGCAATAATGCGGTGCGGGCGCTGGATAAAATTCGAGATACTTCTGCTAGTAGCGGTTTAAATTTTTTAGTTGAAACTATGGGACGCCGTGCTGGATTTCTAGCTTTAGATGTCGGGATTTCAGCGGGGGCAGAATATATTTTAGTGCCGGAATATCCAGTAGATATCGTTAAGATCGCGGATGACATTATGCATCCAGCGCGACCTAGACGTAGTATTATCATTGTAGTGTCGGAAGCGGATGTCCCAGGTCGTAGTTTTAAACTAGCTAAAGAGCTGCAGCGGCTTACGCCTGGGCATGATTATCGGGTCTGTGTACTAGGACATATTCAGCGGGGTGGCATGCCGACCGCGCAAGATCGAGTTGCCGCGTCGGTGATGGGCCATATGGCGGTGGAAGGGCTGTTAGCCGGACAGACTAATTGTATGGTCGCGTTTGTAGCAGGTCGTTATCTGTTTGCCCCGATGCCAGATCCAGAGCAGCCCTCGCGTACTTTACGTGATACGGAACTACTGCGCTTAAATGAAATTTTGGCCACTTAATTGTTTAGGTCGGTCAATATTGATCGGCTAGCACGGTAAGCGGATTTTTTGGCATATCTTTTCTTAGTGTATAATTATTTGCATCTAACGGTTATTTAGTATATTATGCCTACGAATTGATAGATAAATTAAGTTAATATGATATGAGTAGTGAGAGGTAAGTTAGTAGTTCGAGGTTAAGATAATATGTACGCGGTGGTGGCGACGGGAGGCAAACAATACCGAGTGTCTCCCAATCAGAAGGTGTTAGTAGAAAAATTAGAGTTACCGGTGGGTAGCCAGGTAGAGTTAGCGCAGGTGCTGATGCTGGCGAAGGATGATAATCTGCAGGTTGGAACGCCCCTAGTTGAGGGGGCTAAAGTGCTAGCGGAAGTTACCCGGCAGCTACGCGGAGATAAAATTCATATTATTAAATTTCGTCGGCGTAAACATTATATGCGACACCTGGGACATCGGCAATATTATACGGAGCTGTTGATTAAAGAAATTAGCGGGTAGGCAGCGCAATGTAGTAGCGTATGACCGTAGCGTCCAGTGTGACTCAAATATAATAGTAATAATCACAATAGATGGTTATCATGTAATTATCGTAATTATTAATTATATAATTGTTAATTAAATTAATAGGTAGTAAGCTGTATGG
>CAVFMC010000102.1:0-3285 GCA_963623565.1 Bacteroidaceae bacterium
GTAAAATTTTTAACGCCGCTGGATTATCAGTTGGGTTACTTATACAACATAACTAGTATAGTATGGCACAAAGCATGATTAAACTTTACGGTTAAGTAAAACTAAGGCGTGCGATGGATATTAATATTACGCTCTGCGGCCAAATGTTAACGTTTGGTGTGTTAATATTAGTCATTTATTTTCGTATCTTGCCAACCTTAAAAAACAGTTTGGCAGCCCGGCAAAAACGGATCGCTGATGGGCTCCAGGCGGGCGAACAGGGTAGGCAGTGTCTACAACGTGCGGCCAAGGAGGCGTCAGAGCAGCTGCAAGCGGTGCAACAACAGGGACAGGAGTTATTACGGCAGGCGCAAGCGGACGCTGCTCAGCTACTAGTGATCGCCCAAGAGGAGGGACAGCGGTTACAGGCTAAATATCTTGCTGATAGCCAAACCCAGATAGAACAGCAGTGGCAGGCGGCTCGAGCAGCGTTGTTGAATCAGGAAAGTGAACGAATGGTGTCGGTGCTGGAACGCGTTCTTAGTGGCGGTGCTGCGCACTCCAAGAATGATCACGATAATAATTTAAAGGCTTATCAAACAACACAATCGGCTACAACTGATAATGTCGCCGCTGATATTGATACAAATACCGCCATCGCCGCCGCCGATGACAACGCAACCAACCCAGAACTTAGTAGATCCCAGCTACTCTCCCTAGTTAATCATGCCCTCTTTCAACAAACGCTGGAGCAATTATAGAATACCGTGGAGAACCTATCCCCGCTACAAACCTCACCGGCCGCAGGACGATTAACTCCCGCGCAATTAGAATTTTGGCAGCGGAGTGATTTATGTGTAGATGGAGAATACAGCGCGGGCTATAGTTGGCACTATCAAAAAACCGCTAAAACAGTAGCCATCGCGCTGCATCGGCTACTTCGCAATCCAGATTGGCAGATCACTTTTCAGCGCTACGGTTACCAGATGTACCGAAGCAGCCAACAACCCCTGCTGCGGCAGCAGCTATGCGACCCCGCCATCGCTCTAGACCAGCGCGCTCACTGCTGGTTAGCATATAGCTTAGAACTGGGTCAGCAGTCGCCGCAACAAAAACAGCCGCAACAAAAGCAGATGTCGCTAGAGCAAATGTCGTCACCGTTAGCCACGCCGCTCACGGCAGTATGCGGTCTAGATTACCAACTGTTGTTTGCACTGGCGAAACTCCTGCTGCAACATCATCAGCTGCATCACCTAGCTAATATTCTGGAAGTTTATCAACAGCGCTGTTGGCAGGAACATCGGATCATCCGGGTGCGTGTCTGGTCAGCGAGTTCCCTAAGTCCCCAGCAATGTGCCGCCATCCAAAAAACCATCCAGCAGCGTTATGGGAAGTGTGTCCGATTGCAATGTTATCTGCAACCAAAGCTGCTGGGCGGATTAATCGTAGAGCTGGGGCATCGGTGCGTGGACAATAGTTGGACAGCGCTACTGCAACGACTCAAAAAGACCATTCAAGCTAAATGAACCCCCTGCCAATGATCAAGTCAACCCAACAATATAAAACCAAATAAGATAAATACGTACTATAAACATTTAGCGAACGGATGAGCTATACAACCAATAGAACCGGCAAAACCAGTAGAGCCAGCAGAACACAAGCTAAACAACGAATAAAAATAAACAATAAATAATAAACAAACAAAATAAACAATTGAATCTCATGGACAATAAATCGTTTGGCGCTCATCATTTCGATAATTTTAGCCAGATTCTTTATGATAAACTGGCCCAGTTTCAACCACAGGCGCAAAACCAAACGCAGGGTAAAGTCCTAGCTATTCGCGATAATATCGCGCAGGTCTCCGGCTTGGAGGAGGCGTGTAGTGGCGAACTGGTGCTCTTTGAAAATGGTGCTCGCGGGCTGATTATGAACCTAGAGAGCGAAGTGGTGGGGGTAATTTTATTGGACAATAGCGTTACTAATCTAGTGGAAGGCAATTGGGTGCGGGCTACCGGGCAGATTTTATCGGTGCCGGTGGGGGAAGCGCTGTTAGGTCGGGTGGTGGATGGCCTGGGGCAACCTATTGATGGTGGTCAGCCACTCCAGCACACGCAAAGCCTACCTATCGAGCGGTCGGCACCGGGGGTAATGGACCGTCAATCGGTCGATCAGCCGATGATGACCGGGATTAAAGCGATTGATATTATGGTGCCGATCGGGCGTGGCCAACGGGAACTGATCATCGGCGATCGCCAAACCGGTAAAAGCTCGATAGCAATCGACGCCATTTTAAATCAGCGAGACCAAAATGTGAAATGCATCTATGTGGCTATCGGACAGAAAAGCGCCTACGTCAACCGTCTGGTGGAAATTTTGCGCCAATACAACGCTTTAGAATATACTATTGTAGTTTCGGCTACTGCCGCGACCAGCGCTGCGCAGCAATATTTAGCCCCCTACGCCGCCTGTTCGATGGGGGAATATTTTCGTGATCGGGGGGAGGATGTGCTGATTATTTATGATGATCTGCTAAAGCACGCCTGGGCTTACCGCCAAATTTCGCTGCTGCTGCGGCGCCCGCCTGGACGCGAAGCTTACCCAGGGGATATTTTTTATCTACATTCACGCCTGCTGGAGCGCGCCGCCCGCGTTAACGCCGATTATGTACGCCGCGTTACCCACGGAGCGGTGCAAAATCGCACTGGTTCCATTACCGCTTTGCCTATTATTGAAACCCAGGGTGGCGACGTTTCCGCTTTCGTGCCCACCAATGTGATCTCCATTACTGACGGCCAGATTTTTTTAGATACCGAACTCTTTAACGCCGGGAATCGCCCGGCTATGAACGTCGGGCTATCAGTCTCACGGGTCGGTGGCGCAGCGCAGTGTGGTTTAATTAAAAAACTGGGAGCTAAATTGCGGCTAATTCTGGCGCAATATCGTGAACTGGAGGATTTTTCCCAATTTGCCAGCGATCTAGATCAGGCGGCTAAACATAGTCTTATCTTAGGCCGCGCTGCTACCCGTCTGATGAATCAACCGAAATACCATCCGCTGGCTATTCCATTGCAAGCGCTAACTTTGGTTTTAATTGAGGACCCAATCCTGCCTGAACTTAAACTCGAGGAGATCGAAACTTTTGAAACCGCTTTGCATAAATATTTCATAGACAACTATCCTCAGCTGTATCAAGCGATTGAGAAGAATCCGGTGTATAAGGAGGAATGGGTAGCTACTATGCACCAGATCGTTCAGGAGCAACGAGCGCGGTGGCGGCAATAAAATGGTAGTAGTAATAAAATT
>CAVFMC010000103.1:0-3271 GCA_963623565.1 Bacteroidaceae bacterium
AACCAAAATAATCGATCTATGGAATTTTACGCTCAAACCGCTGAAGCGGTATTAGCTGCTCTCCAAACCTCTGCAAATGGCCTAGATGATAGCGAAGCCAAACGACGACTGGCTAAATTTGGTCTAAATCAACTTGAACAGCGTGCTAAAACCAGTAATATCATCAAATTTTTACGGCAATTTCATAATATTTTAATTTATATTTTATTAGCTTCAGCGGTGATAACGCTGCTAATGCAGCATTGGGTCGATTCCTCGGTAATTTTAGGCGTAGTAGTTTTAAATGCTATCGTCGGTTTTATTCAAGAGGGCAAAGCGGAATCTGCACTGGATTCGATTCGGGATCTACTTAGTGTTACGGCGGAAGTGGTTCGCAATCAGGGACAACATTTTATTATCCCAGCTAAAGAGCTAGTAGTAGGCGATATTGTGGTACTAAAAAATGGTAATAAAGCCCCTGCTGATCTACGCCTGATTGCCGATCGTTCGCTGCAGGTGCAAGAATCGGTGATTACCGGGGAATCGGAGGCTGTCACTAAAAGCGCTAAAACTTTAACTGCGCCTCTAGGATTGGGGGACCGTCTCAATATGATCTATAGCGGTAGTTCGATTGTCTATGGCCGCGGCATCGGGGTGGTAGTAGCCACCGGAAAAAATAGTGAACTAGGCAAAATCGGCACCACACTGGGACAGACCGAAAAAATCAGTACACCGCTAGTACAACAGATTGATCGTCTATCCTTCTGGCTTTTGGTAGCGATTCTCTCGTTAGCTGCGTTAAATTTTGCGGTAGGTACGCTGGTGTGGCACCAACCGATAGATAGCACTTTTCTAGCAGCAGTAGGTTTAGCGGTCGCCGCGGTGCCAGAGGGGCTACCGCCGATTATTACTGTAATTTTAGCCATTGGTGTTAAACAGATGGCCAAACATAATGCTATTGTACGTCATCTGCCGGTGATCGAAAGTATGGGCGCAGTTAATGTGATCTGCACCGATAAAACTGGTACTTTAACCCGTAACCAGCAGGTAGTGCAAAAACTGTTAACCGCCGAACGGAAGTACCAGATTCGCGATAGCGACGGTCTCTTTTATTATTTGCAAGATAAGCAGTGGCAAAGCATAGTATTTGAACAGAGTAAAACTTTGCAACTACTACTGGATTGCGCTACGCTCTGCAATGAAAGTAGCATTAATATTAATGTAAATACTACCGGCGATGGTCATCACACGCTAGATAATCAGGTCGATGCTTCGATCACTGGCGCTAAGTTAACTACTACGACAACAAATACGCTAAATAAGAGCAATAAAGCGAACCAACGTGCTACTGCCGCTACCCTCAGTGCCAAAACAGTTCTTAATTGTCAGGTTGATAGCTCGTCCGCCCGGTCTCACGATGTAGATGCGCAGCTTACATGTAGTGGTGGCAATCCCATGGATCAAGCACTACTTAAATTTGCACTAAAGCATGGAGTGATGATTCCCAAACTGCGTATCGATAACCCCCGTATCGATTTGATTCCCTATGAATCCGAACTCAAATATATGGCCACGCTGCATCATGATCGCAAAAACCGCCAGATTATTTTTATTAAAGGTGCGCCGGAAAAGCTGCTGGCACTCTGCAAATACGAAATGACCGATCATGGGGTACGGGAGCTGCATCGCGATTATTGGTTGCATCAAACCATTAGCATGGCCAAATCTGGTCATCGCCTACTAGCTTTAGCCTGTAAACTGGTAACGCAGGATCCGTCGCAACCGCAAAGTAAACAGCAACTGAATTTTAGTGATCTGGATGATCAATTTGTGTTGCTGGGTGTTTTAGGTTTGATTGACGCGCCACGCGAGGAGGTGTTGCCAGCGGTGCAGCGCTGCTATGACGCCAATATCGGCATTAAGATGATTACTGGTGATCATGCCATCACCGCGGGCACTATCGCCGAGCAGGTCGGGATTAGTGCCACCCATGGGATTTTAACCGGCAACGAGTTAGACCGCATGAATGATCAACAACTGGCCGAGGTGGTGAGCAAAGTTAATGTGTACGCTCGTACCACCCCCGCACATAAACTGCGCTTAGTGAAAGCTTTGCAACAGCAGGGCAAAGTAGTAGCCATGACCGGGGATGGTGCAAATGATGCACCCGCCTTGCGGAAAGCGGATGTAGGGGTCGCAATGGGTAATAAGGGGGCGGAAATCGCTAAAGAAACGGCGGATATCGTGCTAGCGGATGATAATTTTGCCACCATTGTCTCAGCTATTGCCGCTGGGCGGGTGGTCTACGATAATATCAAAAAAGTGATTTTACATACTCTGCCCACTAATATGGCGGAAGCGGCGGTCATTTTAGTGGCGGTACTGTTTGGCGTTACCCTACCCATCACCCCGCTACAAATTTTATGGGTAAATATGATTACTTCGGTCTGCGTTTCACTAGCTTTAGGCTTTGAAAGTCCGGAGAACATGGTGATGCTGCGCCCGCCCCGTAAGAGCAAAGAGAACATGTTTAAATCGGATTATCTAAAATATATGGCCTTAATTACCGTACTTTTAACGGGGGCAGTTTTTACGGTTTTTTTCTATTTAACAAAGATCGACAGTCTCTCCTTGGCGCGCACCACAGCGATTAATGTGTTAATTTTTGGTGAATTGGCTTTTTTAATTAATTGCCGTAAACTACAAGGTAAAATGTTTAGTTGCCTAGCCATTTACGAAAATCCAGCTATTTACGCTGCGATGGCGGCGACGGCGGGAGTGCAGTTACTATTTAGTTACGCCGGCTTTATGCAGGATACTTTTGATAGCAGCGCGATGGGCACATTGGAGTGGACGATGGTAATCGCGGTGATGGTAGTAGTATTCATGACAGCCGAATTATATAAAATTTATATTTTAAATTTAAACAGTTCAAATAAGAAACAGCAAAACAGCTAGTTATATAGGTGGCCAAATGAGTAAAGATCAAACACCCGAGATAAAATGTAGCTTTTGTGGTCAAAGTAGCGCTGATGTGGAACTGCTGCTGGGCGACCAAGAACGGGGAGTCTACATCTGTAAAAACTGTTTAGAAGAGTATTATTATGCGCTGCAGCATAAAGCGCCGGTCGAAGACGCAGAGAGCGTGGTAACTATTAATGATCGTGATAGCGCTGATCACCGTGATCATGATACAGTCGGTCACGACAGTAATGATAATGACAATAAAAAGCCGGAAACGGGGGGCGACGACGAGGCGTTAGACAACGATGGCGACGATGATGATGAGGAG
>CAVFMC010000104.1:0-3068 GCA_963623565.1 Bacteroidaceae bacterium
CCGCGGTTAAATGGCGTGACGGCTGTCTTAAAGTCGGTGATAAAGTGATGCAGCTGAAAAATAATTATAATAAAAATGTTTTTAATGGCGATATCGGTATCATTACTAAAATCGACCAGGAGGAACAACAGCTGCAGATCGAAATGGAAGGTGTAACGGTGAACTACGATTACTCCGAACTCAACCAGCTCACCCTAGCCTACGCTATTTCTATCCATAAAAGCCAAGGAAGTGAATATCCAGCGGTGGTGATGCCGCTCTCGATGGCGCATTATGTAATGCTACAGCGTAATCTGATTTATACCGGGATCACCCGGGGTAAAAAAATAGTGGTATTAATTGGTAGCAAACAGGCGCTCTATTTGGCCATCCAGAATAATCAAGTTAGTCAGCGCCATACCTGGCTAGCGCATCGCTGTTAATCAAACCTGTTCGTGCTAATGATCATAGGCCGCCTATTCCGTAAAATTAATTTACCACCCACCTTGACTTTAGCAACAGCTTCTGTAGAATTATGAGTTGTTAGACGGATTAAGACTACTAATGCAGGGGCGATGATAGTGATATCTGTTTTACTATTGAATAGGTCACCTGCTTGCAGTTTACTCCTTTTGCTAGCGTTTTGTTGTCGCGTTGTTGTTAGCTATTGTTAGCTATGTTGTCGGTTGGCCAGATAGCTCAGTCGGTAGAGCAGAGGACTGAAAATCCTCGTGTCGGCGGTTCGATTCCACCTCTGGCCATAAGTTCATATATAGAATAAATATAATGGATTTGATACGCTATTAGTTTAATGGTAGATGTGGTAGATAAGGCAGCCGGAGATTCTACTGATGGTAGAGATTGGCTACTGCAGCGACGACAGCGATTGATCGATAAATTAGGCGACGATTCGATTATCGTTCTCTTTTCTTCCTCCGCATTTGTCAATAGTTATAGCGACAATTTTGGCAGCCCGCTTTTTCCTGATAGTGATTTTTTTTATCTTACCGATTACGTTATCGTCGAACCGGAAACTTTTTTTGTCTTAACTGGTAATGGTTGGTCAGCTCTGTACACCGACGCGTTTCGACCCGAAGTAATCAAGTGGAGTGGTTATGCTACTACCTGCAACACACCAGAGCGATTATCGCAGCAACTGCGACTTAGCACGGTAGGCAGTGTTGCAGAGGGATGGCGGCAGTTAGCCACGCTACTCCCCCGTTTTCAACGTTATTATACTAATTTCAATTTCTGTTTTCCGGCGCAACCGCATCCCCGTTTGCAGCAGCTGGCACAGGAATTAGCGATTAAGACGAATAATACGAATGATAATAGTGATAGTGGCCTGCATAACTCTACCGCTTATAATCCGTCGGATATAAATCCACCCCCAAACGCCATTTGGCAGGATATCCACGCCCAACTAGCTTCGCTGCGGGTAATTAAAGACGCCGAAGAGTTGAGTCGCATCCGTCAAGCCGCCACGCTCGCCAACCAGGCCATCACTTATCTTACTCGCCGGGCCGATAGTCATCAGTGGGAGTATCAATTAGCCGCCGATTTTCATTATTATCTATTAAATCAGCAGGCAGGGCCATCTTTCCCGACCATCGTAGCGCAGGGCGCGCGTGCCGGCATGATGCATTATCAACGGTTAGACGGTCGCTTAGTAGTTGGCCAACAGATTCTCATTGACGCTGGCTGTCGTTATCAAGGTTATTGCAGCGATTTATCGCGAGTAATTTCGTATCAACAGCCCTTTACCACTTGGCAAAAAGAGGTGTACTATTGGGTGGAGCAGGCTCAACAGTCGGTGATCGCCATGATTAAACCTGGCGTCAGCTGGCGCCAGCTGCAACAGCAAGCGAATCGCCGTTTGGCGCAGGGTCTGCAGGAGCTAGGTATCTTGCACGCTTCCATGGAACAAATTATGGATCAGCAGCTGTTTAAACCATACACCGTGCACAGTATTGGACATTGGTTGGGCATCGACGTGCATGATAGCGGCGATTATCAACAACTGCTAGCCCCGGGAATGGTTTTAACGGTGGAGCCAGGTCTCTATTTAACCGCTGCCAATACGATTTTATATAGTACCGCAACAGGTATCACTAATATTAACATGCGTTTAGAGGAAGATGTAGTAGTTACGGATGAAGGTGGTGTATTATTGAGTTAAGACAAATTAAGTTAAGAGGCGAAATAAATTGGTAAACAGCAAACAGTAGTAGTTAACAATACTGGATAGTTAATAATGTGTTAGCTATACGGCCGCTGGCTATTTTCTATTTTACTGTTAAGTTGTTGCGTTACGTTGTGTATAGTTATATAGCAGTAGGTTTTTATGGATTTTAAGCGACAATTGCATTTGCCTTTAACACAGGAATTTACTGAGCAACTACTCAAAAATAACACGATTAAGCATCCCGAAAAACTGATGGTTATCGGTTTTCAGCATTATCTCAAACCAACTCTAGATCTGTTACACGCCATCGCGGCGCTGGGCATCCCAACCGACCAGATTTTCTGCTGCGGCAAAAATTATTCGTTTTGTCATCAGGTACACCAGACTTTATTGCGTGAAGGTTTTCGTTCTTTTGCTTGCCCGGTAATCAATACCCCGGGTACCTTTACTCAGGAGATGTCGAAATTAATCAAAAATCTAGTGCAGCAGGCCAGCACGCTCTGCCGCCAAAAACATTTAATCGCGGTGATCATTATTAGCGACGGACCGATTTTGGAGGAGGCTTGCCAGCAGGATTGGGGTCAAGCGACTTTAGCTTGTATCCTACAGACTGCTAGTGCACGTTATAAAATCGCCAAATCCTATAATATCGTACCAACGGTGGATATCGCTTATTCCGCCGCTAAAGTAACTTTAGAGTTACCTTTTATCGCGCAAACCACCATCGCCGCCTTAGATAAATTATTGGAGCAATCCGCCTGTGATGTAAGCAGTTGTGGTTTAGTAGGAGTAGGTAATCTGGGCAGCCTAGTCCTTGGTCATATCCAAAATAAATTTCCTGCTAATGAAATTAAATGGTGCGATAACAGTTATAACCAGACCGCCATCCCACATCACTCCATAA
>CAVFMC010000105.1:0-3061 GCA_963623565.1 Bacteroidaceae bacterium
GTCTATTTTAAATTTAATCCCTGAGCAAGTCAAGGATTTTTATAGAGAAATTTCTGAAGTTTTAGATTTTAGTCCTTTTTCATTTAATCGCCCTGGGCTTATCTTGTATACAGACCAGCACAGTTTTTGATTGGGTTGAGCTGCGGTGTTAATGTTAAAATATCGATTAAAAGTGCGCAATTGTTAGTAAAAAGAGCGAAAGAAGAAGTTTTAGGAACAGACAAAGTGGCAGGTCGGGAGTTACTCTTGTTCAATATTAATAATATTGTCAAAACGGACTAAGAGCTTTTGTATGGTAATCTGAAGTTGTTGCCAATCCTTAAGGGTAAGTTGTAGGTGGTGAGCGTAACTTTCGCTACGCTGCGCAAAGCGAATAAACTCCTCATTCAAAATTTTCAGCTGGTGCTGAATTTCTAATGTATGTTGCTGCAGCGCTAGATCTTTAATCACCATCCCTGCTGTGGTCAGCACCGCCATTAAAGTGGTGGGGGAGACGATCCAAACCCGTTTTTGATAAGCTAAACTGATTAATTCCGGGTAATTACTATGAATTTCCGTAAAAATAGTCTCCGCAGGGATAAAAAGCAAGGCGCTAGTAGCAGTTTCACCCGGAATAATGTATTTTGCGGCTACATCCTGAATATGTTTGCGGACATCGGCGGCAAAAGCGCGACCGGCTAGTTTACGCTCATCTGGGCTAGCGCGTTCATCTACCATTTTACGGTAATTATCTAGGGGGAATTTAGCGTCCACCGCGATTTTGCCAATAGGTGGCGGCAGCAGCAGTATACTATCGGCGCGGCATTGGTTAGAAAGCACGGTCTGTAGAGTGTAGCTCTGGGTGGGTAAGGCATTTTGCAAAATCCAGGTTAGCTGCATCTCCCCCAGTGCTCCGCGCGCTCGTTTGTCTACCAGTAGTTGCTGCAGATTGAGTACCCGATCGGAAAACTGCTGCAGATGCTTCTGCGCTTCATCTACTACGGTCAAGCGTTGCTGTAGAGCATGCAGCTGTTGTTGCAGTAGATCGGTCTGCTGCTGTTGCATCTGCCGCAAAAACTCCTGCTGGGTGAGCAGCTGCTGAGTCCAGTGGGTCTGCTGGCGCTGTTGCTGCTCCTGCCAGAGCTGTTGTCCTTGGGCGGTTTGTTCTTTCAGTGTTTGTAAGGTCTGCAGTGCGGGGGTTAGTAGTTGTAGCAGCTGTTCCTGCTGTTGCGCTTGCTGCTGTTGTACTAGCCGTCGTTGGTGCTTAGCAATAATTAACCAACCGATCAGTAATACCAAGGCACAGATGACAAGGCACGCCGTGCATATTATCCCGTTTATTTCGGCCAGTCCGTTGAGCATCTCTACCTAACCTATATAAATGCAGTTATGAATTTTGTTCTTTACTCTGTCTGGCAGGTTTTGCTAGTTCCGCGATAATATAAATTGGGCGTCTTTTGACTTCGGTGCAAGCTTTATCCAAATACTGCCCTAAAATGCCGATGCAGATTAACTGCAGACCGCCCAGTAAGATGATCGTTAAAAGCAAAAAGATCATCATCGCGCCCCAGGGGGTGTTGCTCCCCCCCCCCCCCCAGATTGGTCAAAAATACCGTTAAGGCTGCAGCCTGCTAGGAGTATTATTGGTAGCGTCATAAAAAATAGTCCACCCCAAAGCGCTAAATTTAACGGTTGATGGGAATAACTAATAATCCCGTCCATCGCGTACTTTAGCAGTTTCCAGAAGCTCCATTTAGTGGTACCAGCCACCCTGGCGACATTTTCATAAGCTAAATAATAGGTGCGAAAACCTACCCAAGCATATAGCCCCTTGGAGAAGCGATTACGCTCGCTCATCGCTATGATCGCCTCAGCCATGGGTCGCGTCATCATGCGAAAATCCCGCGCGCCGGGGACTAATTGAATCTCATCCGCCATCTTATTGATTAAGCTATAAAATCGCTGGGCAAACCAGCTCCGCACCGGCGGTTCGTGGGTGCGGCTAGTTCGATAGGTGGCCACGTTATCATAGTTACCGGTTTGCAGCAGCGCTAGCATCTGGGGTAGCAGAGCGGGTGGGTCTTGCAGATCCGCATCCATCACCGCAATATAATCGCTATCGCTATCCATCTGCTGAAAGCCCGCGTAAATCGCCGCTTCTTTACCAAAATTACGTGAAAAAGAGGCGTAAGCGACATGCGGGTCAGCGGTAGCTAGCTCCCGTAAAAGAGCTAGAGTGGCATCGGTGGAGCCATCATCAACAAAAAAGAGGGTATAGGTTAGTGGCATGGCAGCGGCCACTTGCTGCTGTTGTTGTTGTTGCGCCCCCTGCAGCACCGCAGTAGTTTGTTGATAAAACAATCGTAGGGACTCCTGCTCGTTAAAACAGGGAATAATCACAAAAATTTTCATATGATCGCTGTTGATTTTACTATCAATCATTAACTATTCATGCCGCTTGTTGGGTACTGCCGCTACAGACCCAATGCTACACCAAAGTCATAACGTGATCAAGTTTCATACAAAATGGATGAAACCGGCATAAAATAAGCAATAAGCATTAATACTAGATATTGCATTTACTCTTGACTATCATACAACATATGGTATATCTATCTGTTGCGATGATCAAAATAAACAACAAAAAAGAAGTCAATGAAGTATGTAATGTACATGCAATGTAAAAATTAAAAAATAGAATTGAAAGAAGCAGGGGCGGATAATGACTAAGATTATTAAACGGGATGGACGGGTAGTAGATTTTGATAGTAATAAAATTACTACCGCGATTTTAAAAGCGGCCGAGTCGGTAGGGTTTAGCGATCTAGCAGCGATTAACTATTTAACTGGTCAGGTGGTGCAACGTTTAGAAACTAATTTCGGCCAGCAAGAATCAGTGACGGTGGAGCAGGTACAAGATCTGGTAGAGCAGATTTTAATGGAGAAAGGCCATCATCAGGTGGCTAAAGCCTACATTCTGTTTCGCGATGAACGCAGCAGTATCCGCAGCGGCAAAGTCAAATTAATGGACATCGTAGCTAAAATTTTAGTGGAAACCCATAAAGAGAACGCTAATATCTCC
>CAVFMC010000106.1:0-1351 GCA_963623565.1 Bacteroidaceae bacterium
CGATCACGGAGGCCGCCACTACAGATAATAATAATCGTGCATCTGTCAATAATAATGATTCGCAGACAGCATCAATAGTCACCGATAACAATAACTATCACCAAAATGCTATGGCAAACGCCATTAATCGCTTTAGTAGTCTAGATTCCGCGATTTTAAAGCAGTGTGTAGAGATAGATATTCGCAAAAGCAATATTCTCCTGATCGGTCCTTCAGGCTGCGGTAAAACGCTACTAGCAGAAACTATGGCCAAAACTTTAAATGTCCCTTTTGCTATCGCCGATGCTACCACGCTGACCGAGGCGGGCTACGTAGGGGATGATGTGGAAATTATCCTGCAAAATCTATTGCAGCGCTGTGATTTTAACGTGGCACTAGCGGAACGCGGAGTGGTGTATATCGACGAAATCGATAAAATTGCTCGCAAGAGCGAAAATGTTTCTATCACTCGGGACGTCTCCGGGGAAGGGGTGCAGCAGGCACTATTAAAACTGGTTGAAGGCAGTATAGTACGGGTGCCGGAAGTTGGCAGTCGTAAACATCCCAATAATCAATGCGCAGAAGTTAATAGCAAAAACATTCTTTTTATCTGCGGCGGGGCGTTTGAGGGGCTAGATAAAATCATTCGCCAGCGGATTGAACGCAAAAGCATTGGTTTTACCAGCCAGGTTGTGGCGCAGACTAGTTTAGATACCAATTTACTAAGTAGGGTGGAGCCGGAAGATCTAGTAAAATACGGCCTCATTCCAGAACTGGTGGGTCGACTACCGATCGTCTCGGTACTGCATCCCTTGGACGTAGCACAATTAGTAGCCATCCTGCAGCAACCCAAAGACGCGCTGATTAAACAATACACCGCCCTATTATCCTTAGATGGCATTAAATTAACTTTTACCCCGGAGGCGTTGGAGGAGATTGCCAAACGAGCTATTATACACAAAACCGGCGCTCGCGGCTTACGTGCTATTATTGAAAACTTATTATTAGAGGTAATGTATCAGGTGCCATCTAGAGAAGACGTACATGAAATTACTATTAACAAAGAGGTGGTGGAGGGGCAGCGGTTGCCCATCTATGCCTAAACTACTTCAATTGCGATGCGCGGTGTTCATTGCTTTCTAACATAAAACCGCGTTGGCCATCTTTGTTGTCCAGTTACTAAGATTAATTTCTGTAGTAATCGATAATGACCGGACTCTTCGATCTCTTTATCGCTTAGACCGTATTTAGCCATCTTAGTGATGGCAATTAGGACATAGGCGCCATCGTGCAATTTCTGCTTAATTAGCGCATTATAATTAGTGGTCTGCGCCAGTAGTGGCCCGACTGTAGGGAAGAGACGTCGTAAAAC
>CAVFMC010000106.1:1361-3054 GCA_963623565.1 Bacteroidaceae bacterium
TAAATTCCATGCCTCAAACAATAGTCCGATAGATGCGGCGCCACCAAGATCTCACCTTGCTGATTGTACTGATCTAGGAGTGCGTAGGCCTGCCGCCAGGCGCTGACATCGGTTTTAGAGAGAGTATTAACTATAATCCAACTTTGTAATCTAACCAGTGAAATGCAGAGTGACAAAATAATTACGAAATTAATAACTATATGACCTAGCCTCCTATACCAGTTTTGTGAGTGGTTAGAAGCAGCAATAACATCAACAACATTAGTAGATATATTTATATGTCGCGTATTAGCTATATTATCGTAATAACGCCAAAAGATACCGATTACTGTCGCGCCTATGATAATTAGGTATGGCATCCACAGCTGTAGTTGATAAATATAAATAGCCCCATGATTTTGCCCTATATATAGAACAAAAGGTAGCACACATAACAGCTGGATTATTTCATAAGACACTATGATTTTGTTGCCTGCGCGACGATCTAGCCGGCACGCCGCTTGCTGCGAGCAATAATTCCGCTTCTTAGAATACCACAGTTTTATTAGCGCAAAACTGCATCCACCCAGCACGCTAACCGTAATACACAAATATTTTGACAATAAAACCATCAGTTGCTTGATTGAATAAGCCAGATCGCTTGTGCCCACCTGCCCTTTAATGATAGCGATAGTTTCCGGAAAATAGAGCGGAAAGATTATGTTAACCGCTATAATCGAAGCTAAACCGAACAGCGCACCAAATATTATATATCGCACTACCGCTTTGTAATCTGCCCGGTGTAGTAGAAAAATTAAAACCCCTAGCGCTAGACTAACAAAATATTGTTTTGTATAGAACATTGCCAGCAGTAGCAGCACATACAAGCTAGCATGGTAGCGTTTCTGCTGATCATCCTTAGTTATGAGCCAACAAAGTGACATAGATAGCGTTAACCCTAAACTATCCGGAAATGCACCGCCAAAAGCACAAAAACGTTCATAGCAGGCGACAAACAAGATCGTGCCGATCAGAGCGGCTGTCGGACTACCACTTGTATGCCGTACGATCCGGTGAAACAATAACAGACCGATCACCTGTATTCCAAGGGTTACCAGCTCACAGATCTGCAGCGCACTCAGAGAACAAGGATTAAATAACCGTAAAAATAGACTACAAAAGAGTGGGAAGAAAAAACCATAGACATTAGTGTTAATAGGACGAGTGGCTAGCAATAAGTCTTGGCTGTACGGATTAACGCCATTTGCAAAATCTACTGCCAGTTTTACTAGAGTCATCTCCCTAAATTCAAATGGTATGGCCAAAATTAAAATTCTAACTGTGGTCAAGAAAAGACATGCTATCAGTACACCAACTCCAAGAATAAGCAACCCGCGCCGCAGCCATGGTGGTACGCCACCACTTAAAGTAAATCTTAGAAATGATCGACCCAGCTTTTTGCCGGTTTCTTTATATTTTTCAATGGCCCTTGCTAATATAAAAGCTACCGAGCAGTTAAACTGTGTAAACGCTAACATATCGCTATCTACTCCAAAAAGTATACTTTTTTGTAAGCGACGAGCGATACTAAATAATGCCTAAAAAGGTGTTTTTTCTTGCAATAAAAATCAATATTGTGCTATATCAATATCAATAAAAATAAATGGACAAGTTACAAAAAAGTATACATTTTGGCAATGTATAACTAGTAAAG
>CAVFMC010000107.1:0-3036 GCA_963623565.1 Bacteroidaceae bacterium
CGTTGAAGCACATTCATTTAAATAGTTTTTCTACCTCCTGATAACTCTTAGTCAGCAGACGGGTAGCGTTAATTAAATCGATATAATCTAGGGCTGGCACACGATAATCTGCGTCTAACAACGCACCAGCACTGAGCATATGGACTTTACCTCCATCCAACTGTCGATCGAAACGTTTTGTCCCAAAATATTTACCATTAAATAGTCGCGTCTCCGACATGGTAATACCAACTTGTTTGGCGATAACGGAGTACTGATACTCCAGCAGCCCGATCTTTTGGTGGTCTAAGCTGGCAGGAAATTTAATAATCCACTCTTCTCCATTAATCCTTCTAATAATCTTGGGCCGCGCGCCGCCCGCTGAACTACCCGCTGCAGTTAATTGTTCTAGTAACGCACTATCCTGATCCTGCAGAATCCGCCGGCAAGCTTGCGCTAGTTGATCTAAATTGGCTTGTACCGCCTGATGCGCCAGCCGATGTTCCGGATAATATTCCAGTGCTCCTTTGCCCGAAGCCCCTACTATTGCTAGCCGCTCCAACTCTGAAACGGTACGATAATCAATGCCGCGTTGTCGCAAGAGACGATCAATCAGCAACCTACCCCAACCATCCGGTAAACTATCACTAAAAACCCCTAAAGCACCCTCTAACTTATGACCGGGCACTACAAAAAGTTTAGCTATTAACGGCAGTTTAAAAGGTGAAAGAGCAAAACCGTTCCGCAGCCAGGCGGGATCATACTCGAAGGCTAAAGTAGTATTGTTAGGATTAGCGGCCAAATGGCCTACCACCTGATCATGATAAACAACCGTGAGTAAGTTTTTAGACCGGGTCATTTAGCAAATCTACTAAAGTTTGATAATGCTTACTAGCAAACCAGCGTTTACAATCCTCCTGCTCTCCCAGCGTAAAGGCGATTTTAATTAGTGCAGTTAATGCGATTTCACCAGACTGCTCAAAACGCTTAAGCGAGCCTAAACTAACTCCCGAGCGCTGAGCCAGCTCGACCTGCGAATATTTAGCAGCCCGCCTTTTACCAATGACCCGGATTCTAATTAAATCGCGAATCGAGGCGATACTATCGATCATCCGCTTACTCTCACGATTATCTCACAACATATATAATAACAGCTAATATATTAGCTAAAAACTACGTTTATGCCATTATCAGCTAATATATTAGCTGTATAGCACTAGTTGCATAACAGCGTATTAACGACATAATTGGTACCATGCAACTAGTGCTATACAGGTTTAGAAAATTTTACAACTCTCCCGCTTTAACTCGTTCTTCCGCTTGCTGATAATCCTGCAAAGTATTAATCTCCAGGGTACGCCCAGTCGTCACGCAAACTTTAATACGATAACCAAATTCTAATGCGCGCAACTGCTCTAACGACTCAGCCAGTTCCAATTTAGTCTGCGGTAGATGACAAAAGCGCTGCAGAAAATCGCCCCGAAAAGCATATACCCCCATATGATGATAAACCGGTAGTTCCGGCAGTGTATACTTGTCACTACGCAAATAGGGTATCGACGCACGGGAAAAATAGAGCGCATAATTATGCTGGTCTACCAGCACTTTTACTATCTCCGGACGAGGATAATCCGCCGGATCCAGCTGATAAGCTAAGGTGCTCATCTCCGGCCGCTCACCCTGCAAATAAGGCTCCACTAAACCGGCCAGCATCTCCGGTTGGACGAACGGTTCGTCACCCTGTAAATTAATTACTACTTCTGCCTCGGGGAAATGATGCGCCACTGCTGCCACCCGGTCCGAACCAGTAGCCAAAGTCGCATCGGTCATCATTACATCCTCCCCCGCTCCCGCCGCCTGCAGCACCGCCGCAATCTCTGCGCTATCAGTAGCCACAATCACCCGGCTAATCTGCGCGCATTTTTTGGCCTGTTGGTACACCCGCTGTACCATGGGCACGCCGCCAATAGGCAGCAGCGCCTTACGGGGTAGACGAGTCGAAGCAATGCGACTTGGAATCACACATAATATTTTCATACGACGTTCTCTTACCTTGCCACCTGTTCTTGTAAAACTTAGACGCAAGCACTAGCGGCGATTTTTAAAAATTCGCTGGGGTTCAAACTAGCTTTACCAATTAACAGCCCATCAATCTCATTCGACGCCAGTAGCGTACCGCTATTACTGGATTTAGCACTGCCGCCATAAACAATCCGCACCGCCCGTGCCACCGTTTCTCCTAACAACTGCGCTAACACACCCCGTAGGAAACGATTTACCTCTTCCACGTCACTCAAGGTAGCACTGCGCCCAGTATTAATCGCCCAAACTGGCTCATAGGCAACAATCAGCGTGCTACCATCGGTCATAGTCACATTTTGCAGTCCTAACTGCAGTTGCTGCTGCAGCTTAGCCTGCCATTGCTGATTCTCCCGCTCGACTAAAGTTTCGCCAATGCAGAGCACCGGAATCATGCCATGTGCTATCACCGCCTGTAGTTTCTGATTAATCAGTTCATCGGTTTCACCAAACAGGGTACGACGTTCTGAATGGCCTACCAGTAGATAACGTACTCCTAACTCTTTTAGCATCGAAATGGAAATTTCGCCGGTAAACGCACCGCTATCTTGATGATAACAGTTCTGTGCCCCCAAAGCTAACTCGGTTGGCAACTGATCTGCTATTTGCGCTAAAGTAGTAAAGCTAGGAATAATCACCATATCCACTCGGTTGGGATCGATCAGCGCTTGCCCGACACTAGTCAATTTCTCCCGGTTAAACTCCTCTAGCCAATCTCTTCCCTCTCGTGCAGTTAAATTCATTTTCCAATTAGCAATCACGATCTTTTTGTTACTCATCTCTCCTGCCGCTCCTTTACTTATCTAATCTATTTCTATTTGTTATTCCAGTTGTTATAAGTTATTCATTCATCATCCTAATTAGTTTGGCCAGCTATCACCTTGTCATTATAACTTTTATGATATAATTAGCAATTATATCGTGTAAATTTTTTAACTATTATTTTTAATTAATTCTTAATTTTCTAAATAACTGTTA
>CAVFMC010000108.1:0-3026 GCA_963623565.1 Bacteroidaceae bacterium
AACGTCGCGGAGTCAGCGTGCGCGGGGGATTGCATTATCAGTTCTAACTGAGCACCATAAGGTAGGAGCTAGGTGGTTTAGGCCAGCTAGCGACCTACAAGATTTATTATCTACAATGAGCAGTGTAACTCCTCTGCATTGTTCATTGTAGCTTAAATTTAAATACTTAGTTCTATTGACAGGTTGACATTAACTCTAGGTTTTCGTATATCTCTAGATAGGTACGGGGTATAGCGCAGTTTGGTAGCGCACCTGCTTTGGGAGCAGGGTGTCGGGGGTTCGAATCCCTCTACCCCGATAGCTTGCTGCACTGATCTTGCATTCCTGCAGTCAATGGCTTAGAATAACCCCTTGATGAGAAACACAATTCTTACTTCGAGATGGTCTACCAAGATACGATCGTGTCGTCAGATCCACGGTTTCACCCTGATCGAGATTTTACTGGTCTTAATTATGACCGCGCTGCTAGCCTATCCTATCGGTCGATTACTTAATAGTGTCAATTATAATTTTTGGATCAAACGCGCCGATTACCAGCGGGCCGCCAAATTAGAAGTAGTGATGCAACGGATCGAAGCGGCACTGAAATCCACTCAGTATAGCACAGATTTGCGCGCTATCGCACCGCACGCCTTTACAATCCAGGCCGGTGGTCATCTTATAGAGTTTTGCTGGGCGGATCAATCGCGTTTGCAGCTGTCGGTGGATCATAAGACCGAAGAGCTGCTCTCCACGGTCAGCGCCTTTGAATTAACTTATTATAATGAACAGGGTGAACCGGTTACTGCACCGGAGCAATGCGCGACGGTAAAAATTAAAATTACTCTTGGTACGTTGGGTTCGCCCGCGGAACTAACCCGCCAGCGGGTGGTTAATCTTTGGTTAGTTAAATAACAATTAGAATATAGCGATTTGAAACGGTTAGATAATGGCTAAAGTTGCAATCCCGCAAGCGATTTTTCCGCCGTTGGCACAGCTGGTGCAACAAAACGCTTTACCCAGCGCGCTGGTTGCCACTCTGGAACAAGATCCTTATGTGTCGACCGATTATGCATTAGCCCGAGAGTTTTTATTAGCCTACCAAAAAAATAGTGAAACCTACCGCACCTATCGTAGCGAAGTGGAACGGCTGCTCCAATGGAGTTGGCTAGTCAAGCAGCAGAGTGTTTTAGTACATAAACGCAAGGATATTGAAGAGTTGATCGCCTTTTGTAGCCATCCGCCGCTAGCCTGGATCGGGGCACGAGCGGTACCCCGATTTCTTAAAACTGCTGGCGGTGGGCTACAACCCAATCCACGCTGGCGGCCCTTTGTTAATAATCTAGCGGCCGGCAGTAAACGGCTGCGGGTGCGACGCTGTAGTAGCCGTAGCGGGGCAGCTGATTTGACTAGTTATCAACTTTCGGAAGCGGGTTTGAGCGTGATGCTGGCGGTCTGGGGCAGTTTTTATAATTATCTCATTTTAGAAGAGCATACCACGGTCAATCCGGTGTTACTGATTAAACAGAAAAATGCACTGATTCATCGTCATCAGCAGCAGCGCCCGATCCGACGTTTATCTAACCAGCAGATCGCTTATCTGATGCGGGCAGCAGAGTTGCTAGCTCAGGAGAATCCGCATAAACATTGCCGCACCCTATTTATTATCGAAGCACTGTTTGGGATGTACCTTAGAATTTCTGAATTAACTGCTCGGTTGCATTGGACCCCACAGATGAACCATTTTTTTCAGGATAGCGAAGGGGATTGGTGGTTTAAGGTATTAGGTAAAGGTAATAAAGAACGGGATATTTCGGTTTCCGATGCCATGCTAGCGGCTTTGCGCGGCTATCGGGTTTCGTTAGGACTGCCACCGCTGCCCTCCCGTGCTGACAATCAACCCTTGCTACCTAAATTAACCGGTCGCGGGGGACTTACTAATACCCGCCATATCCGGATTATTGTGCAATACTGTTTTGATCGCGCTTTCGAATTGATGCGACAAGAGGGACTGGCCGAGCAAGCGCAGGAGCTGCGGATTGCTACCGTGCATTGGCTACGGCATACCGGGATTTCCGAGGATGTGAAAATTCGCCCCCGTGAGCATGTGCGGGATGACGCGGGGCACAGTTCTAGTGCCATTACTGATCGTTATATTGACGTACAGCAGCATGAACGACACGCTTCGGCGCGGGCTAAGCCGTTAATTCCCAAGGTCGAGGAGTAACCAAGAAAGCGGCGAACTGGCTCACTCTTGCGTGGCGGTGGCGATTATGTTACACATATTATGAAGATGGCAACTGTCAGCGTGAATTGGTAGGGACTATTAATATTATGCATGAGGTAGATGGATGGCGAAGAGAAAACAATTAACGATCCTAGTGTACCTAGCTGTTAGCCTGCTGCTGGCGGGTTGCAGTGCAAAAAAAGGTATGGAGGAGCAAGAGAGCGGCGTTGCCGAACAACGCACGGTGCGGGAGCAGCGTTGCCAAACTATCGGTATGCGGATGCATTCTGCCGCTAGCGCCACCGCGGATAACGCTTATCTACGGGTGCAACACATGGATGACCAGTATCGACGTTACAAATGTTCCGAGCTGGATGGCCAGTAGTTGATAGTACTATAATTTAACGGTTGTATTGTATTGTCGATATAATTAGTGTATTCTCATGACTGATGGGCGATAATGATGAGTGCTTATGCAGTGCGTATCGTAAAGCCTATCAGTAATTAGAGCCGAGATGGTGAAATTGGTAGACACGCAAGCTTCAGGTGCTTGTGAAGGTAACTTCATGGAGGTTCGAGCCCTCTTCTCGGCACCACTTTTAACCGAAATTACCGACCTCAATGTATAGGATCTACGATCCCTGTTTAGCGGTTTTACGAACTTTAGCGTGAGGCGTCATATCGTCTCGTTTAAAGTGAAACAGATCTAGCTCATTAATGATCTCTTTCTGAATTTTAGTCAGAGCATTCTTGTATGTCCACTTACCATTGCCCATCTTCGTGAGACGGATCTTCTTAAGTTCTTTTACCACATCGTGGA
>CAVFMC010000109.1:0-3012 GCA_963623565.1 Bacteroidaceae bacterium
AATATGAAGTTTGCATAAGAAATTTGACAGGAAGGAGGAGTGTGGCTATTGTTAATCTTGACGGGGATGACTAATTAGTTTTATTTTGCAATAGGTCTAATGAAAGAAGTAGATACACTCCAACAGCGTTTATCGCAAGAACCAGTAAGTGTGTGGCAACGGGATGCAGCGGTGATCAGTCACACACTCAGTACCGAGTTGACGGCTCTGCAGCAGCTGCAAACACAATTAGAAAATCCCCAGTCGACACTAGCACGGGCGGTTACCGGCGCTTTAGATGCGATGGAGCAGTTACAGGGTAGGGTGATCGTTACCGGGATGGGCAAATCTGGTCACATCGGACGGAAAATTGCTGCGTCGCTGGCTTCGACCGGTACGCCCGCCTATTTTGTACATCCGGCGGAAGCCAGTCATGGGGATTTAGGGATGATCACTTCACAAGATCTAGTGCTAGCCATCTCCAATAGTGGTGAATCCAAAGAGTTAATCGACATTTTAAATTATTGCAAGCGCTACCGAATTCAATTAATCGCTATCACCCAGCGTGCGGATAGTACCTTGGCCCAACATAGCGATATTCTGCTGTTGCTACCTGAGTGTGGCGAAGCTGGTTCTTTGGGCATCGTACCCACTACCTCGACCACCATGACGTTGGTGTTGGGCGATGTATTGACTATCTGTTTAATTGAGCGTCGTGGTTTTACTAGGGAGGATTTTAACGCTATGCACCCGGGCGGTAAATTGGGTGCGGTCTTATGTCATGTGCGGGATTTAATGCATCATGGAGCGGAAATGCCCTTGCTGCCGCAAGAAAGTCGGATGCAAGAGGTGATTTTGGAGATGAGTGCCAAGCGTCTAGGTTGTGTAGGACTATTGGATGACCATGGCCGCTTAGTAGGGATGATCACCGATGGGGATCTACGTCGCTGCTTTTCCGCGCAGGTGCTGAATCAGCCGGCCATGCAACTAATGACGCGGCAACCCAAAACCGTGGCGCCGGAGCTGATGGCTTATGAACTGTTAAATTTCATGAATCAGTGGAAGATCACCAATATTTTTGTAGTGGAGGCGCAGCGTCCGGTTGGTATCGTGCATATTCATGATCTTTTAAGTCGCGGCATTACTTAACTCTGCTGCCATATAGCTTTGCAACTGCATAATAATGCTTAGTGTTGATTTCAGCTGCATTCTCATTTAGAATAGTAAACGGTTGTAATGAAATGCGAAAAGCATTCGCTGTATTTTGGTAATTAATTAATATTGATAAAGTTAAATAAATTAACATGTATAGCCTAAATCGTAACACTGCTACACCCACGCCAGTCAATCCACATTCTGCCCGTCAACCTGTTAGCCATGAGACAAAATACATTTTTGTTACCGGCGGGGTGATTTCATCACTGGGCAAGGGAATCGCTTCGGCTGCTATTGGCACTCTGCTGGCTAATACCGGTTTGTCCATTACTATGATGAAGCTGGATCCTTATATTAACGTGGATCCGGGAACCATGAGTCCTTATCAACATGGAGAAGTATTCGTAACTAGCGATGGGGCGGAGACCGATCTAGATTTGGGCCATTACGAGCGCTATCTGAATATTCAGCTGTCTAAAACTAATAATTGCACCAGTGGTAGTGTGTATAGTAGCGTGATTAATCGGGAACGCCAAGGGGGTTATTTAGGCAATACGGTACAGGTGGTGCCGCATATTACCGACGAGATTAAGCGACGGATTCGTGCGGCGGCTGCCGGCTATGAATTAATTATCGTAGAGATTGGTGGAACGGTGGGGGATATCGAGTCGTTGCCTTTCCTGGAGGCGGTGCGGCAACTGCGGATTGAGTTGGGGTTACAGAATACTGTTTCCATTCATCTAACTCTAGTGCCCTACATGAGCAGTTCTCAGGAGTTTAAAACCAAACCCACCCAGCGCTCGGTGCGAGAACTTTGCGGGCTAGGTATTCAGCCGGATTTCATTATGTGTCGTTCGGTGGATCCGTTGCCGGAGGCGATCCGGGATAAGATCGCGCTCTTTACCAACAGCACTACCGAGGCGGTGCTTTCTTTATCAGATGTAGATAATGTCTATATTATTCCGCTATTATTAAATCAACAGCGGATGGGACAGAAAATTCTGCAGCGCCTGGGTTTGCCGGTGCCCGAGCAGATTCTGCTGCCGGATTGGGAGCGGATTAATAATCTGACTAAACGACTATTTTCTAAAGTAAAAGTAGCGTTAGTAGGTAAGTACACGGCGTATTCGGATGCTTATAAATCCATTAATGAAGCATTGCATCATGCTGGTTGGCAGCTGGGGGCGCAGGTGGAGATCGTCTATTATGCAGCCGGGCAGCTTTTAGGCGATCCGGAACCGGAGTCGGAGCGGAAACAGGGAATGGAAGTAGGCAATGCGACAGGCGACGTGTCCGATGGGGTGATTAGTAGCAGCGATCATGATCTACGACACGAGCCGTCGCAGCCAATTGAAGACGCCGATTATACAAGCGCCGATACTAACGCGCGACTGGCCCAGCTTTTTGCTGATGTAGACGCCATTTTGATTCCGGGCGGCTTTGGTGCTCGTGGTACCGAAGGGATGATCGCCATTATTGGTTATGCGCGTACTCGTGGCATTCCATGTTTTGGTATCTGTTTTGGCATGCAGCTGATGGTGGTGGAATTTGCGCGTGCGGTGGCGGGGTGGCAGGATGCGAATAGTGCCGAATTAGATCCGCAGACTACCCATCCGGTGGTAATGTGGAGTGAACAGCGGATTCAAGGTGCAACCGCCGATATTAAAAATGAGCGCATGGGCGGCAGTATGCGCTTAGGTAGCCAACCATGCAGTATTTTGGCGGGTAGTATTCTGGCGCGCTGCTATTGTAATGCGCAATGCCATGAGCGCTATCGCCATCGTTATGAGGTGAATAATCAGTGGCTGCCAGAATTGGAGCGTTTAGGTTTACTGGTTTCGGGTCGTTCGGCAGAACATCTTGCCATGGTAGTGGAAC
>CAVFMC010000110.1:0-2976 GCA_963623565.1 Bacteroidaceae bacterium
CGTAAATAACAATAATGTTCGTTAGCGCCATCTTAAATAATGGTGCTAATATACAAATATATGGCAAGATTTTAACTGCATCCGATAAAAAACAAATATAAATATAAATATCGATGCAAATCTACCCTTGACAATGTATGCATTAGTTACTAGTCATTGATCTTAACTGATCTTAACTAAATTTGCCCATACAATCAAGCAGTTGGCACGATTAATTTATCGTTGAGTACGCTACATGATTCGCGAGTTATTTAGCGTTACGAGTTATTTAGCGTTATCAGTCTTATCGCCTTTGTTACCCATTGCCTGTTGCCACCAACTGCTAGTGGAATAATCTTTTAATTTAGGTAGCGTAACTACCTGGCCACCATACGCTAGCACCCGATCCGCCTCCGGCCAATTGTGCCCTGGCTGATAGCCCTGCTTGGCCAGTAACTCTGGACGTAGTTGGTCAATTAAAGACACGGCATTAGGGCCATCGAATAGCGTTACCGCATCCACGCAAGCTAGCGCGGCCACCAGTTGGCTGCGAGTGGCCTGATCCTGCAGCGGGCGTCCGGACCCCTTGAGCGCTCGCACCGACTGATCTGAATTAATCGCCACGATCAGATAATCGCATCGTTTTTTGCTCTCCTCGAGACTAAAGAGATGGCCTAGATGTAGGCAATCAAAACAACCGTTAGTAAAACCGATGCGAATATTGGGCTGTTGCTGGCGTAGCTGATTTACGATAGCGCACAGTTCTGGCGGTGTTGAAATTTTATTGAGACTACTAGGATTATTGTGCTGATTATGCGGTCGATCATCGCTATTATCATCACCATCATCATTATCGCGCTGTCGGACTAAACTCCTTTGTTCTTGCCACCTGGTTAGTAGTGCCTCCCCAGTTACGGTGGCCGTCCCCAGTTTTTCAACCGCCAGGCTAGCCGCCAAGTTAGCTAGTTGAATCGCTTCCGACATCTGCTCTGGCGCCGTGGCTAAACTAGCCCCAAGGAGCGCTAGTACCGTATCTCCAGCCCCCGAGACATCAAAAACCGCCCTGGGTTGAGTAGCTACCCACACTAGCTCGCTAGGCTGGCGCCTACTTAGATAGGCCATGCCATATTCGCTCAGAGTGACCAGTAGGTGCTCGAGCGCAAACTGGCTCAGCACGCGCCGCATGGCTACCAGTAGTTGGGTTTTAAAGTCGTCCGCTTGTGGCGCTAGCCGGCACCCAGCCACTCGATTAAATTCACTAAGATTAGGTTTAATTAAACTAGCCCCCTGATACTTACGCCAATCCTCCCCCTTAGGATCCACCAAAATCATTTTATCATGCTGTTTTGCCCAACGAATAATCCATTGAATCAATTGCGGCGGCAGACTACCTTTAGCGTAGTCCGAAAGCAGAATAAGCTGACACTGCTGCAAACTGCTGGACCAGCGCTGTCTACAATCCGCTTCGATCGCCGCGCTTTTAGCCTGGGTGTCCTCTTGGTCCACCCGTAAAAGTTGATGACCGCTAGCCACCAAGCGAGTTTTAATCGGCACAGTAGCGTTGGCTTCCTGAACTACGCAGGGCTGAATTCCTTGGGCGCGCATCAGCTCTAAAATTTGCATATCTAACCCGCTATCGCCGATCACGCCACACAACTGCACCTGGCAACCTAGTGCCGTTAAATTAGCCGCCACATTGGCCGCCCCGCCCAGCACCAAGCGCTGTTGTTGATAACGTAAAATTGGCACCGGCGCTTCCGGGGAGATTCGCTCCACTTGACCATAAATATAACGATCTAAAATAATATCGCCAATACAACAGATGCGCGTCTGACCAAATTGCGCCAGTTTTTGCGCCAAATTATAGTGCGGATGAAAAATGTTATTGTTATTATTATCAGCAATATTAGCAGTGTTAGTAGTATTAATACGCCGTTCCTCTTTTTATGTGTTTACTGTTATGCGATATAATAACCGGTTCAGACGATAGTTTCAAATTCTGTGGGTTATAGGGTTATGGGTTATACGAAACTATTATGCTGTTATAATGCGATGTTACCAATATAACGTTTACCATGCTGCTGCTCTCGCACCAGTTTAGGAATCAGAAAACCGGGCAGATAGTGTTGTAGCATACGGTAGATGCGTTGCGTACGTAGGCGCGAAGTTTCAAAATGCGCCGCCCCCTGGACTCGATCCAGGAGGTGTAGATAATAAGGCTGCACCTGGAGTTGCCATAATTGTTCAAAAAGCTGCCGCAAGACGCGGGGTCGATCATTAACCCCTTTAAGCAGCACGGTTTGACTAAACAACGCGATCTTATACTGATTATGTAGCTGTTGCAGTACCGCGGCGCTAGCGGGTGTGAGTTCGCTGGGGTGATTACAATGCACCACCAGGATTTTGGCCAGATGTTGATATGACGTGGCTTGCCAAGGAAAATCGTAACTTTTCTCTGGCCAGACGATAGGTACGCGACTATGAATCCGTACCCGTTGCAGTTGGGGCAACGTGGCCAGCTGATCCATCACCGCGCGAGCCGCCGGAGCGGTTAACATTAGCGGGTCGCCACCACTAAGTACCACCTCCTGAATCTGCGGATGCTGCTGAATGTAAGTTAGTACGCGAGGCCAATCAGGGGTCTGAATGGTCATCCAACGGCGAAAGCAGAAACGGCAATGCACGGCGCATTCCGTACTAACCGTCAGCAGTACCCGCTGACGATATTTATGAAAGAGTCCAGGGATGGGATTATACTGCTGTTCATGAAAAGGATCGACAACGAAATTGTCGACCGTGCGCTGTTCCAGCGGATTAGGTATAAACTGGCGGTAAATCGGATCCTGCGGATCCAGCGCGCCGGCGGCGTCGGTATGGATCTGTTGCAGCATCTGCCGCGAGATTTTACGAGCAAAAGGCTGCTGAAACCGGTCATTCATTATTTTTTATTTTTTTGCGCAAATAGTACAAGTTTTACAAGTATTAATTATGTTAATT
>CAVFMC010000111.1:0-2945 GCA_963623565.1 Bacteroidaceae bacterium
TAATAGTATAGCGTTAATAAACGTTAGATTAGATAAGCACGTAGTATAGATATAGTATGAGTGGTAGCCAAAATAACATAGAGAACCAAGCAGCAGCTGGAGAAATAGTTGATCAAGATAGTAGCAGCGTGACGGAAAAGCAGTTAGATGCTGTGGTAGGAGAGGAACCAGTAACATCAGGGCGGAACGGTAAAATCGGCAGACCCAAGCGAGTGAGTGGTATGATTCGAACTAGGCGGGTTACAACGGATCCCGCAACCGATGCCACTGCAGACCCATTAGCGTCGGCTCCATCAGAAGAATTATTATCTAATGCATCATCCCTGGAAAATAGCGCAAAAAGAAGAAGACGGAGCACTAACCCGGTAAGTAGTAGTGGTAGCAGTTACGTTGCTGCCGCTGGTGCGGACGCTAGTGCAGATTCTGCTAGCGATAATGCTGCCACTACGGTTGTTGCTCAGACCAAGCCGGCTATTCCTAAACATCTAGTGGACACCAAAATTAATAATCTCACTGAATTAAAAGCTAAAACCCCTAATGAACTGATTAATTTAGCGCAAGAGCTAGGAATCGAAAATATCGCCCGCATGCGCAAACAGGATATGATTTTTGCCATTTTAAAAGTGATTGCGCAGAGTAATCAGGCGATTTTTGGTGATGGGGTGTTAGAAGTGTTACCGGATGGTTTTGGTTTTTTACGCTCAGCCAATGGTTCTTATTTAGCAGGTCCGGATGATATTTATGTTTCACCCAACCAGATTCGGCGCCTGAATTTACGCACCGGAGATACTATTTCGGGTAAAATTCGTCCACCACGGGATAATGAGCGTTACTTTGCCTTGCTACAGGTAGATAGTATTAATTTTGATACGCCAGAAATTAGTTCGCATAAAACTTTGTTTGAAAATTTAACGCCGCTCTTTGCTAATCAACGCATTCGTATGGAACGGGGTAACGGCGCTAATTCTGATCTGACCGCGCGTATTATTGATCTTGTTTCCCCGGTGGGTAAAGGGCAGCGAGCACTCATCGTGTCGCCACCTAAAGCGGGCAAGACCATTATGTTGCAGAATATCGCCCATTCTATTACTGGCAATCATCCGGAGTGCTATTTAATCGTGTTATTAATTGACGAACGGCCAGAAGAGGTGACAGATATGGCGCGTTCAGTGCGTGGCGAGGTGGTGGCCAGTACTTTTGATGAGCCGGCAACGCGTCATGTGCAAGTAGCGGATATGGTGTTAGAAAAAGCTAAGCGCTTGGTGGAACATAAGCGTGATGTAGTGATTTTACTGGATTCCATTACCCGCTTGGCACGAGCTTATAATACAGTAGCGCCCGCTTCAGGTAAGGTGTTAACTGGTGGAGTGGACGCTAATGCTTTGCATAAACCCAAACGCTTTTTTGGGGCGGCGCGTAACATTGAAGAGGGGGGTAGTTTAACCATTATTGCTACGGCGCTAGTGGATACTGGCTCTAAGATGGATGAGGTAATTTACGAAGAATTTAAGGGTACCGGCAATATGGAGATTCATTTAGATCGGCGTATTGCGGAAAAGAGGGTTTTCCCGGCTATTGATATTAGTCGTTCGGGTACGCGCCGAGAAGAACTGTTAGTTCCCGCTAATGAACTACAAAAAGTCTGGATTTTGCGTAAGATTTTGCATCCTATGGATGAAGTGGCGGCTGCAGAATTCCTAATTGATCGGATGAAACACACTAAGACCAACGCAGAATTTTTTGAAGCGATGAAAAAATAATATAAAACAATATTCATAATAGCTTATAAGACAAATAAAATAAACATAAAAACATAATAAGGCAAAACAGCTAGCAGTTTGGAAAATTCAGATGAACATTTTGTGGAATAAAATGCGATCTTTTTTGGGTCAAGATTTAGCCATTGATCTGGGGACGGCAAATACTTTAATCTATCATAAAGGTCGTGGTATTATCCTGAATGAACCTTCGGTAGTAGCAGTGCGTAACGAATTTGAACGGGGTCATCAGGTGTTAGCGGTGGGCGCTGAAGCCAAACGAATGTTAGGGCGTACCCCAGGTAGTATTTTGGCTATTCGACCGATGCAGGCAGGGGTGATCGCAGATTTTAATATTACCGAAAAAATGCTGCAATATTTCGTTAAAAAGGTGAAAAAACAAGGTTTTTTGCCCTTAGGTAATCGCATTTTAATTGGCGTGCCCTGTGGTGCCACTCAGGTGGAGCGGCGAGCGATTCGCGAGGCAGCGCTAGCTACCGGTGCCAGCAAAGTGTTTTTAATTGCCGAGGCGATGGCGGCAGCGATCGGCGCCGGTTTGCCGATCGATCAAGCTAATGGTTGTATGGTGGTGGATATTGGCGGTGGAACCGCTGATATCGCGATTTTATCCCTAAATGGCATTGTTTATTCGGTGTCGGTACGGGTGGGCGGCGATTGTTTTGACGAAGCAGTAGCGTCGTACGTGCGGCGGCGTTTTGGGACTTTAATTGGCGAGACTACCGCGGAGCGCATTAAATTAGAGGTGGGCTGTGCCTTTCCAAGCGATGAAGTTAAAACGCTTGAGATTAAGGGACGTAATCTGTCGCTGGGGCTGCCCAAAACTTTTACCATAACTAATCGGGATTTTTTAGAAGCGGTACAGGAACCATTATCTACCATTGTGCAAGCGGTGCATAATGCACTAGAGCAGACTCCACCGGAGCTGGCAGCGGATGTGGCTGAGCGGGGGATTGTCTTAACCGGCGGTGGGGCGCTGCTGCCTAATATGGATCTACTACTTAAACAGGAGACCGGCCTGCCAGTTTTTGTAGCCGATGAACCGTTAAATTGTGTAGCGCGGGGAGCGGGGATCGCACTCGAGATGCTTGATGATTACGGTGGATATTTAGATTTTCTACTGGACGATTAGGCGTTAGGTAGGATAAAAGGCGTTAGGTAGTATGGAGC
>CAVFMC010000112.1:0-2897 GCA_963623565.1 Bacteroidaceae bacterium
ACCTAATTGAGACCAACGACCAAGGGCTGCTGACAAAGGTGAATCATCTTCTAAATCAGAATTAAATGCGTTCCAATTATGCCTTATGCCCTCTTGTTGAACATTATAAATTAATATTTCCCGTAAGATATTGGCTTCCCGTGCCCTTTCGATCACGAAGCTAATGTTAGCTAACCATTGGGTTATCTGTTCTTCAAGATCGAATATCCGTTTTTCAAGAGGAATACCCAGTGCATCATTATCGAAAAAGTCTTTGTCCGTAAAACCAGGATCGGTAGCCGAGTTATTCTTATCTTTCTTGCGCATATATGTATAGGCGCCATTTGGTTCTAATTTAATTATCACTTGCATTAAAAAATTGCGATGCTTCTTATCAGTGACTGACAGTATCTTACCAACGAGTTTTTCGGCTTGCGCCGCTGCAATAATTTCTTTAACGCCGATCTTATTTTTCATCGCAATTAATAGAGACGGATTATCCTGATCATCTGGCGTTAATAACATTGGCTCGAGGCGTTGAATTGATCGTGCTGCGTTAATAACTAGTTGGATGCCTTGCGTTCTTTGAAGCTCGGATAGTTCTATTTTTTGCTTTTGTCCTGCTCTTGTTGGTTCGTCATTACGCAGTAGGTAGATTAAGAAGTTATAACCATTAGGAGCACCAGTAAACAGCAGCTGTTCTAATAGGTTAGCTTCCCGTGCAGCTTTAATAATTAAGTTTGCTATTTGGTTTGGCGGGTCAAGCTGGATTAGTTCCAGCAAAATATTGTTACCGTTGGTTAACATCTGGACCAGTAACTCTGGCTTTTGTTGAGCTGCTACACGTATGTTATTAATAATTAATATTAATGATGTTATTTGTTCATCCCTGTGCTGTATTTCATATTCATTTTCAGAATTTCTATGACACAGTATAATAGTTCTTAAAAAGTCTAAGAACCCGGTTGCATATGGTTTTAAAACATCATCCAGGATGTTTAGCTCACGAGCTAGGTCAATAACTGCCTGGACTGCTTCAGGGGATGCTTCTAAGACAGCCAGCTTTAAGGAATTATAGCCGTCTGCATCGCGCTCCGTTATTACCTGCTGCAATAGGTTATGTATGTAGGCTGTTATTTCATCTTTTGCCATATCAAGTTGTGCTGCCTGAGTTGTTGCGCATGTGCGCATAACATGAATTATCAAGTTAAGTACTTCTAACGGTTGATTCCACCATAAGGCATTCATCAAATAGTAGCGGTTTGCTTGATCTTTTTGGAATAATAGTTGATAAAGAGGTTGTTGCTGATGCAGTGTGTCGAGTAGTAGGATATATGTTCCTAAATTGGCAGTTGGACACACTGGATATTCAGGGAAGGCATGTAATTTAGCGATGGTCAAAGCGTTATTACCGTATTGATCATGCTCTTCCATTATGACCTGAGACAGTAGATTATTTGCATGCATGGTTATTTCGTCTTCTTCTGTCAGATCTTTCCCTCTTGCCTCTTCTCTCGCAAGATCACGCATAGTATCAAGTATTAGCCTAATCACCCCTAGCGGTTGACCGTACCATATTGCAATCATTAAAGAATTCTGTCTTTCTTCATTCTTATGGAATAAGAGGGGATAAAGAAGTTGATTCCGACGAGCAATGTCAAATAATAGGACAAAGATTGACTTTATGTCATCATGGGATAGTTCTGAATGGCTTGTGTATATCAGCATAACCTCTAAAACTGTGCAGCTATTATTGGCTGCAAGTATTGGTCTAATTAGTTTCCATTGTTCCAAGGCATTGAGTATAATATGAATGTTTTCAACGTTGTTGAAGCCATTCGAGAATAGAAAGTTATAAACGCATCGTGGCTTAGTATCTATAAACTCTAGCGCTAATTCGACAAGTAATCGCACTTGGTCTAATTGTTGCTTTTGTATCAGTGTTAATAGAACATTATCATGGGCACAATTTCTATCAATAAGATAGCACTCTAGTTGACCAAAATCGCGAAATAACTTAATAATTTCCTGGACAACTTCAGGCTCTGAATACATCACCGCTAACGCTAAAGCGTTTGTTTTTGTCGACCAACAATTTAATATCTTACGGTAGAATTCACCTTTATTTTGGACTGCCGCTTCTACTTTACGTACGGCGTTAATAATTAGGTTAACCACTGCCGGTGATTGGCCGGTCTTTAGTGCTAGCAATAAAGCTGTGTTCTCATACTCATCTGCACAACATAGCAAATCTTCGAGCATATGATGTTGGTCAGCTATATTGAGAGTTGATTCGATAATTTCGAGTGGCTGATTATGTTTTAACGCAATACTTAAAATATTAACATTACGCCTATCAGGAATAAGCAGTTGCCGAATCGTTGTTTGGATAAAATATGTTTGAGATAGTGCCTCACTATTCAATTTGCAGTATTCAAGTAGAGTATTAAAGATAAAGAGAGTTAGGCTAGGTGATGGCCGCCTTTTATTTTTATTTTCGAACAGGACAATTAAATCTTGTGTCGTCGTGCAAAACTGTACTATCAATTCAATATCATTACTATCTAGTTCAATATCATTACTATCTAGTTGATGGACAATACACCGGATACATAAAGCTTCTACTAGCAGCATATCCTGAATAGAAGCGTGTTGTTCGATTAGTGTGTTCCGTAGCGTATTAATTGTAATTTTGTCCTCTGCTACGGCCTTGCGCATAAAGTCAACAATCATGTTTGTAATTTCTGATGATTGCTTAGCTAGCAAAGCTACCATTAAAGAAATATGGTGATTTGGTTTAGTGTTCAGAAGTAGTTGTTTGATAATACCATGTTTATCAGCTAAATCTAAAATTAATTGAATAACCTCTGGTTGCTGGCACTGCTTTAACGCCCAATTCAAAACACTATATTCACACC
>CAVFMC010000113.1:0-2856 GCA_963623565.1 Bacteroidaceae bacterium
GTTTATAAGGACCCACCAAAAAAGTACGTAAAATACGGCCAAATACTACTACGGTGAAACCAAAACGATTAAGTAATGTAAAAATCCCAGTAATCCCGAGCGCTAACCAAAAAGTCCACCATTCGATATGCACCAAAAAAAGAAAAATAGGCAGTGCCGCCTGGGCATCTACAAAGCCAAAACGGGCGCTACGCCCTGAATCACGCCAATTACCCGTCGTCATCATCTTAATGCCTCATCCGCTTAAATAAACCCGTTAAATAAACTCGGATACTCCACTAAACCCAACTACTTACTGAACCAAACGACGTTGCTCATGTACCAAAAACTGTTCTACTACCGTCAAATCATCTAAATAGCCGTTGTCAGCGATCTGCTGTACCACCTGCCGACGCGCGTGCTGTTCTTTTACGCCATCATTCCAAATCAGCTGATACAGTTGCAGCATGGCCAACCAAGAATTATTGCTATTACTAGGTAGAATCTGCCGTTGACAACTGCAAACTCGTCTGAGCGCCTCATCCGCATCATTAATTCGATCACCGCAACTTTGCCAATAACTTAGTAGGGCCATTCCTGCGCTATTCACTGTGCTGCCAAAACTTTTTACTACTGAGATCGCGGGCATATTTAGTTGCTGATCTCTGCTAACCGGCCCACCTTGTTGGATATGATCGGTCTCCACCGGATGCACTGCAGCATGGCCATGCAGCTCCCTAACCACCGTAGTCGTCTGTACCAACAGCTGGGGTAAATAGCTATTAAACACACTACTAAATCTGGTGAGATTGGAACTGAAACGCTCGAGAGAAGGGCGCCAGCTATTTAAACTAGCCATTAAATTATTGGCCACTGTCCTGCTACGCGCTTGTTCCAGCCACTTAGGGCAGCGACTACCTGCCGCAGGATAACCCATCATTTAACTCTGCCCCTAACCCAGCTCCAACTTGTATAATCTAATAGCCCATGACTCCAGCGTGTTTCGCGTTGCATCAGTCGCATCATTATATATATTCTACCTTAATAATTTCTAAATGCAAAACACCGGAAGGTGTAGTCACCGTCACTGCATCGCCACACCGTTTGCCTACCACCGCGCGCGCCAGCGGGGCATTAATTGAAATCTTTTGACTGGCCGCATTAGCTTCATCATCACCCACCAGCTGATAACGACTAATCTGATGATTATCTATATTTTCCACCTCTATAGTGGAACCAAAAATTACTAGCCCATCGCAACTCATTTTGGTAACATCAATCACGTTAGCATTAGCAATTTTGGCCTCGATATCCCGAATCCGTGCCTCCACTAGCCCTTGATTTTCACGTGCCGCATGATATTCGGCATTTTCGCTTAAATCACCCAGCGAGCGCGCTTCCCCAATCAACTTAGATAATCGCGGCCGCTCGACCGTCCTTAACCGCTCCAATTCCCGGCGCAGTTCCAACATTCCATTCACCGTCATCGGTATTTTCATAATTACTCACCACTTCATTTTCAATTATTATGGATTCGTTTACTGGCTTTTATAGCTTCGGCGCAACAACATAATGCCTATTAATACTCCAGCACAAAGATAAAACCCGGGGATGATTATCAACGCATTTTGATAATTTTGCAAGCTAAAATGTAAAGCCGTTGTCGCGTCATAACTAAAATCGTAGTCGCTCTGCAGCAATGAATTTTGATAATCTAATAGTACGCCCACCAGCCCAGGCAGCCAGATACCGCCGATCACAATAGCCGCGTTCACTAAGCCATTAATAGTACTTACCTGATGCGCGGCATAATAATCGCTAATCCACATAAAGCTTAAACTCTGTCCCGCGGAGGCTAGACCTAAACTGACCATGCAACAAACTACCCCCGCCAGCGGTAAATGAACCCAAAGCAGCAGTAGCATGGCGCTAAATCCAGCTAGTGCACAGAGTAGCATTAGCCATAAACGATCTTTCAAGCTCTGCGATAACCAGCCTAACAGTGGGCTGCAGAGCGCAATACTTAACCAGCAAGTAACGATTAGATTATGAATAGTACGGCTGGCAAGTTGCATTTTTAATTGGAAAAATGGCACACTCCATAACATCACAAAACTTAGCATCGGAGCCCAGATTAATAGCGAATAACCGGCGACTAACCAACCCTCGGTCCGAACCATCGCCAGCCGAGCTAAACCAATTGTCCAGCATGATTGCTGCTGAGACGGCGGACAATTCTGGATGGAGGCCATCTGACACGATTTAGTTGCGACCTTTGGTAATAAAAATAAAGTTAGAACTAAGAGTAGCGCGGCTACTAGCGTCAAAACCAGCACAACTGCGCGCCAAGAGAGATAAGTTAATAACATTGCGATGGGCGTACTACCCGCCGCTCCGCCTAGGGCGCCTAAACTACCGATTACTCCAGAGAGTACCGCGTAATAATTAGCCGGCATCCAATCCGTAATTAAACTTAAGGCGCACACAAAAGCGCTTGCACAGCCCGCGCCCATCAGCAGTCGCGCTAGCCAGAGTACATGGTAATGCTGAGCGCTGGCTAATAGCAATCCAGCCACTACCGAGACGAACAATGCGCCCACTAGCACCGCCCGGCTACCCCAGCGCCCGACCAAATAACCAGCTGCCAGCTGGCCCGGAGCATAACTTAAATAAAAGCCGGCAGATAATAAACCTAAGCGGGCACCATTTAGTCCAAATTCCGCCACTAGCGTCGGTATTAAAGCAGCGGGTAACACCTGAAGCATCATGGCGTAAGCGTAGAACAGCGCCCCTAGCGTCACAATTAACGTCGCCCGGCCATAGGAGATCGCGACACCAGTGCGTGGCGGCTGTCGCCAACCAGTGACCACTCTCCGA
>CAVFMC010000114.1:0-2842 GCA_963623565.1 Bacteroidaceae bacterium
GCCAGTGGTAGCGATGCAGCGGCAGCGGCTTCGGCGGCAGTCAAAGCGCTAGATAGTGCGCAATCGGTGCAAGCGTCGGAACTAATTTTAGATATTGGCCCGGCTACCGTGAAACAGTGGGAGCCGATTATCGCACAGGCGGGTACTATCGTTTGGAATGGACCAATCGGCAAATATGAGATCGATGCTTTCTGTCAGGGTACCCGTGGCATCGCCCAAGCAGTAGCCGAGTCGCCTGCCTTTAGCGTCTTAGGGGGTGGCGATATTGTGGCGGCGATTGCGAAATGTGGCTTTGCCAATAGCGCGTTCTCTTACGTTTCGACCGCTGGGGGTGCTTTTATGGAGTATCTACAGGGGGAGACTTTGCCTGCGGTGGAAGCGCTAGAGGCACGCGCGGCGGAATAAAAACGAATAGGCTAAACGATATAGGGTGATATAAAACGATAAACAAGTTTATCGCCGAGGATCAAATAGATGAAACGGTTACAGGCGGTTCGCGGTATGAGCGACCATTTTGCTAATGAGCTAACAGTATGGCGCCGGGTGGAAACTGCGCTGCGCCAGCTGGTGGAAAGCTATGGTTATGGGGAAATTTTAACCCCAGTAGTCGAGTCAGCCGATCTTTTCATCCACAGCGTTGGCGAAAACACCGATATCGTGCTCAAAGAGATGTACAGTTTTCAGGATCGTAATGGTGATCAGCTGGTTTTGCGTCCGGAAGGTACCGCCAGCTGTGTGCGGGCTGGGCTGGAACATGGTAAATTTTATAACCAACGCCAAAAGTGGTATTATTTTGGCCCGATGTTTCGCCATGAGCGACCGCAACGGGGACGCTATCGGCAATTTTATCAGTTTGGAGTAGAAGCGTATGGCTGGGATGCAGTGGCGCTGGACGCCGAAATGCTACAGATGATTCAACAACTGTGGGAGATCATTGATATTCGCCAGCAGCCGGCGCTATACCTGAATAGCCTAGGAGACACCACTACCCGGGAGCGTTACCGCCAAGTATTGGTGGATTATTTTACCCGGCACCAAGATCAACTGGATACGGATAGCCAGCGCTGTTTAGCACAAAATCCGTTGCGGTTACTAGACAGCAAAAAACCTGAGGTGCAGGCTCTAGCCAGTCGAGCGCCCAAAATTATGGATTATCTCAGTGATGATTCAGCGGACCGGTGGGCGACACTTTGTACACTACTAGATCAATTAGGTGTTCCATATCAGGTTGATCAACGGTTAGTGCGAGGATTAGATTATTATAACGATACTGTGTTCGAGTGGGTGATCGATAACGATAATCAGCCAGATGATAATCTGAACAGTAATGGCAGCTCTAATAGCGACAACGGCGTAGCGGCGGATGGCGCGCCACACCAAAATGGCGGCGGCAGCGGTAATAGTAGCAGCAGCATTGCCGTCTGCGGCGGCGGACGCTACGATCAGCTGGTAGGTAGCATTAATGGCGGACAGGATACTCCGGCGATCGGGTTTGCTATAGGTTTTGAACGGTTATTATCCCAGTTACGTAGTTCTGGTACTAACGACGCACGTACGGCCGCTGGTTGCGACATTTATTTAATCGCCTTACAACAACCCGCTATGATACCGTTACTGCGACTAGCACGACGCTTGCGTGCCATTAGCCAACTACGGGCAGAATTGGATTATACTGCTAGCAGTTTAAAAACTCAATTGGGTCGCGCTAATCGAGCGGGAGCCAATTGGGCAGCAATTGTAGGCGAGGAAGAATTAACTCATAACCAGTATTTGCTCAAAAATTTGCAAAGCGGTGAACAACGGCTGGTAAATACTACGGAATTAATAAATATGGTTACAATGAATAGTCAAAAATAACTATTATTACACTATCATAAAGATCAGATGAATCGCTTACAGTATTTATTGCAACATCCTAGAAATTTACTTCTATTTGGATTGCCAACCGTTTTAATGATCCTATGTTTGGGGCTGTTTGGTTACCATCGATATGTCGCCCAACATATGCGCTATAATACTTTAATGCTACAAGCTTTTTATGCGGACAATGAGCAACAGGCAAGCAGCGCTTTGGCGCGGTTACAGAATCGTAGCGTACTGAGATGGCTTAGTGATGGTCAAAAGGAGCTGTTAAATTTGCAGAAGGCGCGTCAACTGGTCAATACGCAGCAGTTAGAACCGGCACTGGAGATCTTAATCGGCTTAGTAAAAACTGGCAAGGTGGCGGAACTACAGGAGATTGCGTTGGTGCGTGCAATTCGCATTTATAGTCAATTACATCGCACCCAAGAGGCAAGGACACTATTGCACGCTCATCAAAATTGGTTGCCCAAAATTGCATTCTTGGAACTTCAGGGTGATCTAGCTTATGCAAATCACCAAGCGCAAGAGGCACGGCGTTATTATCTTGCCGCTAAGAAACTGGCTAGAGACCAAGTAGATTATACCCGTTTAACAGATAAAATCATTAGTGACTAAAGCGGCAGTAAATAATGTAAATAATAAATAGATTCGCAGAGAACAAAAATGGCGAACGAAAAAGAAAATGAAGAAAAAATCAGCGCAGTTGACCAGCCAGCCAGCCAGCCAGCGCAGGATACCAATACAAAAAATGAAAACTGCAGACATCAAAACCGGCTGAAAAACTGGATTAAGCGGCTCCCATTGATCAGACATTACATACGTCTTGAAGCTAAACTGGATCAGGGATTAAAATTGACACATGAGCTTGAGGATTTTGTAAGAAAGCAAAATGAGTCATCATCTCTGGCAGCAATGTTCAAGGAGACACTTGCTACTAATCAGAATGCCTTGTCCTCGGATTTAAAAAAAAAAAAAAAGT
>CAVFMC010000115.1:0-2400 GCA_963623565.1 Bacteroidaceae bacterium
GAATAGGTGATATAGATAATAATATTAGGTAATATAATTAGCTAAATTAACAGGCAGCAAACAAGGCACGAAGTAGAGTGATTTGCGGGAATAGCTCAGTTGGTAGAGCACAACCTTGCCAAGGTTGGGGTCGCGAGTTCGAGCCTCGTTTCCCGCTCCAATTTGGTTTTGTGCGTATAGCGGATGTAACTAAACCGAAATATGACTCTAAAATATGATTATTGAACAGGATGGTGATCAGCAAACCGAATCAATGACATTTGACCAACGTTTTGGTCAGCTAAATCGTGTAGGCAACGTGGTTGTGTCGCCGCCAGAACTGCTGCATGAGGGCTTTTGTCGTTTAGAGCGTCGCCAGGTGCAGTTTAAACGCTTTGATGTCGATGGCTGGTGTCAAGGCAGTTATGAATATATTAATAAGCCTGCAGCGGTAGCGCTGTTACCCTACGATCCAATTTTAGATCGGGTAGTGTTGACCGAACAGTTTCGGGTTGGCAGTTATCTAGCTGATGGCAGTGATGCTGGTTGGTCGCTGGAAACGGTGGCGGGAATTATAGATGGACCGGAACAGCCAGATGCTGCAGCCCGGCGGGAGCTACAGGAAGAAACTGGCCTAGTAGCACAGCAGCTGATTTACATTAGCGATTATTTTTCCTGCTCCGGTTTTACCACCGAAAAGATTTATCTTTATTTAACTATCGTGGATGCGCGTGTAGTTAGTCCCTTTGGTGGATTAGCGCAGGAGCATGAAAACATTAAGCTGCATTGTGTTACTTCCGCCCAACTTTTTGAACTGCTGGATCAACATTTCATTCGTTCCGCCGCTAGTCTTATTTTAGTGCAATGGTTTCGTTGGCAGCTGCCGCAATTAGAGCAGCTATTGTCCGCTAGCCAAGCGCGGCCTATTTTTTGATTTAATTATTGCTCATGCTCTTTAATTCCATCAATTTTCTGCTGTTCTTTCCGTTAGTGGTGGCAGTCTATTTTATCATTCCAAAGAAACTTAAATGCTACTGGCTATTAGTCACCAGCTATTTTTTTTATATGAGCTGGAACGCCCAATATGGCTTGCTGCTACTGTGGTCGACCATGATTACTTACGGCGCCGGACGCTTGTTGGAGTGTTGCGACAAATCTAACCCCTCTGCTCCCCCCCCCCTGCCCAAATTTTAAACAACGACTAATCCTGATTGGCGCGGTTGGCATCAATTTAGCCACGCTAGTTTATTTTAAATACACCAATTTTCTACTGGCGCTGTTGCAGCAAGGGCTGATGCGACTAGGAGTGCAGCTAGCGGTGCCTAAATCGGATATTGTGTTGCCAGTTGGGATCTCCTTCTTTACCTTTCAAGCACTGGGGTATCTCATTGATCTGTACAGGCGAGAGATTCAGGCCGAGCCTAATTTTTGGCGTTTCACACTTTTCGTATCTTTTTTCCCGCAGCTGGTCGCTGGGCCGATCGAGCGTTCTAAAAACCTACTAGCGCAGCTAGCGTGCACCCCGCCTTTTTCTTACCACCGTATTCGCGCCGGGCTGCTAACTATGCTCTACGGTTTTTTCTTGAAGCTAGTGATCGCCGATCGTTGTGCGGTGCTGGTGAATCAGGTTTACGGCCATTATCAAAATTACAGCGGCATTATCCTAATTGTGGCCACCATACTTTTTGCGCTGCAGATCTATTGTGATTTTATGGGCTATTCTACTATCGCCCAGGGTGCGGCACAGGTATTGGGCTACTCGCTGATGGACAATTTTGCTCAGCCATATTTTTCTTGTACTACCAAGGAATTTTGGCGGCGTTGGCATATCTCGCTGAGTAGTTGGTTTCGGGATTATCTTTATATTCCGCTAGGTGGAAGTCGCCGTGGTCTGGTGCGGAAATATCTAAACGTTATGATCACTTTTAGCCTGAGTGGCTTGTGGCATGGGGCGAATTTAACTTTTGTGATCTGGGGTGCTTTAAACGGTTTGTATCAGCTGCTGGGCGATGGCGTTAGTGCGATGCTACGCGCGATCGGGCGTTTCCTGCCTATTTCGCTTCCGGATTGGACCAGTTTTTCCTGGCGTCTAGTGCGGGCGGTAAAAACTTTTTGTCTGGTTAGTATTAGTTGGGTGTTTTTTCGTGCCGATTCGGTTGCTGCCGCACTAGCTATTCTTAAATCAGCTACCCATTGCAGCAATATCGGGCTACTACTAACCGGAGAACTTTATAAATTAGGTTTAGACATATTCAATTTCAATATTTTAACTATCGCGCTGTTGCTGTTACTGGTGGTTAGTAGTTTGAAGGAGCGTGGGCAAGATCTCGTGCAACTGCTGTCGCAGCAGAATGCAGTAGTTCGCTATCTAGTTTATTGGGGCGCTATCATCTTAATTGTTTTTTCCTTGGATATTACCGG
>CAVFMC010000115.1:2410-2836 GCA_963623565.1 Bacteroidaceae bacterium
TTTCAATTTTAAGCAAGTTATGTTATTACATGTCAATCAAGAAGTTTAAATCTACGCTGCGAACAAGCTGCTTGGGTGGTTTGCTGTTGGTCAAGGGGTTATTAGTGCTGCTACCGATCATTCTGCTCAGTTTATACGCCCGGAGTTCGCTGCTGGCTTTTGTGGATAGCGAGGCGCCCAATTTTTTGCTTAATCAGCGACTCTGTCGGACTGCTCATCCGCAGCGCTATGCAGGGGTGGTGCTAGGAGATTCCACTGCCAATGCAGCCTACATGCCAGAATTATTGGGTAATATACTTAATCTCGCTTTAGGCGGTACTAGTCCCATGGAAAATTATTATACCTTACGCGACTTTCTCGCTCATAACCCTGCTCCGCAGCGGCTCTATCTTAGTTTTATCGATCAGCATTTAACGGGAGCTGATT
>CAVFMC010000116.1:0-2775 GCA_963623565.1 Bacteroidaceae bacterium
AGAAATAGCGTATCACTGGTATCACTGCTATCGCTGCATTAAACGTCATATTGTTAATGCAGCGATAATGTGAAATGATATAAAATATATGTAAATATGATACAGTATACAAAATTGATCAAAGAATGTAGAACTATGCCCTCAGTTATAATAACATAAACAAAAAATAAAAATCGACGAGAACTATAACAGTGACGATAAAGAAAAGAGGTAAAACTAACCAGATTATTCAAGTTTTAGCCTATATCGCGCAGCGTTACATCAAGCAGCTACACTATAGACATCAATCTAGCGCGGACAAACAAAGTGCCTATAAACGAGTTAACGTGAACGGCAGTAAAATGTGCCGACCGGCAGAATCGACGGCTACCGTGCGGATCGCGCTCCGCTGGTGGTTGCTAGCAGGATTTTGTACTATCGCCCTTTGTTGCAGCATTGGAACGATACGTAACCGTTTGCAGAACCGTGGCCAAACAATAGATCTAACTGGCGATTTATTTGAATCGACGGCCAAACCGGTGGATACAGTGTCTGGCGCAACGGAACTGCTCGCGGCGTCAGTGCTGTCCAACACCACTACTGCCGAAACTCCCAGTACTAGTAATAATGAGCCTATTACGGCAGCTGCCAACTCCAATACCATTACGCCCTTAGTTGCGACCGCTCCTAAACATGCGCAAGCCAGTGGCGCTAAACCCGGTATAAAGAACCTCGATAATAAGCAGGCGGTAGTAATCCAAGCTGGAGACACGCTGAGTAAAATTTTTGCACGCTATCATTTAAAACAGGCCGATGCGTTAGCTATCGGTCGCTTACCAGGCGCACAAACGCTTCGCCGCCTGCAGGTTGGTAAAATCCTCTGGTTGGAGTTACAGGATGGTTTGCTCCAACGCTTGGAATATAACGACCATTTCACTAAACACTTGGTAGTGACCGCCAATAAAACCGGATGGAGCTGCCAAGATCGCACTTTAGCGGTAAAAAGCCAAAACTATTTCTTACCAGTTCAACTAGATAAAGGACAAAACTTTAGTCATAGTTGTCTCAATAGCGGTGTACCACAAAACCTGATCGGCGAGATTAAACAGGCGCTGGGACAACGAATGGATCTTGGCAAGATTAAGCCCGCTGACCGTTTATATATCGCTTATAAACGTGACACAGTGGATGGTCGCGTGGTCAAGCGCCCTGAATTAATCGGCTTGGATTATTATTTTCATTCAGGCAAGACAGACCAAACGCAGAGTACCGGAACCAACAACAAATCCATCGCTAATAAACATAATAAGCAAAATATCCGACTAATCGCTTTTGACAGCGGCAATGGCCAGCGTAGTTATTTTACCCCGGACGGTCAAGGTATCCGCTCGCAGTTTAACCGTTATCCCTTGAATACTTACATTAAAATTAGTTCACGTTTTAGTCGTGCGCGACGCCATCCAATTTACGGGACTGTAAAACCCCATCTAGGAATCGACCTCTCGGCTAGCTACGGAACGCCGGTATACGCAACCAGTGATGGCATAGTAGAGTTGGCCAATTTTCACGGAGGTTATGGGCGCTTAGTGATAATTAAAAACGGTGTTTATAGCACGCGTTACGCGCATCTTTCCCGTTTTGGTAAAAATATAGTAAAAGGCGCTCGGGTACAGCGGGGACGGCTGATTGGCTATGTGGGCTCTAGCGGCGTTTCCACTAGCGCTCATCTACACTATGAATTTCGCATCAGGGGAGTGCCTTATGATCCTACTAAGGTAAAATTACCGGGTGAATCACTGCTAGCCACTAGCCAGCGGCATAAATTTTTGGCAATAGCCAATGGTGTGGGCAGTTTCTTAGATCGTGAGCAAGCCAAATATCACAGGGGGCACAATAATCTTGCTAAAAGCGATCAAGAGTCTAAGCCGTTAGATTCAGCTTTAATGGCTAAAGCTCAATTGGACCCGAACGCTCTACTCGCAGACCAGCTTAGTAATGGTAATAGCATCTTACGGGGGTCGCGCCTGCATAAACGACCTTCCAATCTTTCTAGCTCCTCATTTAGCGCCAAAATCAAAACTCAGTTGAGAGCTAAACTTTTGCAAAACAACGTGAAAACACGAGAATTACAAATCATTTAATTTAATTTAATTATGATCATCACGGCATCAACCTCAAATCCAAAAGCGTCAATTTGGGCGATTATGTTCAAGCCGTAACGGTACAACGCGTTCTTTCTGAGTTGTTTTCACACCAGATTAACTTTAGCTTTTATGGTCGCGATAATCTCGCTAATTACGATGGAGATCCGTCACTCACTATTATGCAAGGCTGGTTTTCGCGCGCCAATCAATATCTACCCAAATCATGGGCTGCGCTCTATCTTCATCGGTTTTCACTTAATTGGCGCGCGACGCGCTGCGTTTACTAATTTCTTAAACCATTATCCCTCGTACTTTGCGGATAGCACTATTGGTTATCGTGATCTATCGGCACACGACTTTTTAACAGCTTGCACTTTCAGTTTATTTTCAACGGTTTCGGCAGTTTGATATTCTGTTGTTAGTTTGATATTTTACGTTCATGTGGAAGATAATTTTTAGAGTCAGGAGTAAAATTTTTTATGTTAATATAATAATCATGAAAGATAATATTACGCCTCATCCTAATACAATATTTCCGATAAAAGGAATTAATAACTTATTATATAAAACCGACAATTAAAAATCCAAATATTATTGTCGGGGATTATTCATATTTTGGAGATAATAATTTTGAAGAACACGTAACGCATCA
>CAVFMC010000117.1:0-2772 GCA_963623565.1 Bacteroidaceae bacterium
GTTCAAAATCAGTCAAACGTTTACTATAAGTTTCGTTAGCCTCTGCTAATTTCTGTTCTTGCCAATGAAGATAGCCGATTCTTAGTCCGGTAAATAATGACCAAGATAAAAAAAACGTCAGCGACCATAACAAAATTTTACCCGCGCGCTGACAAGTAAAACTGCTTTTTGGGGTTAAAACTAAATCTAGTGATAAATCAATGTTTTGCGGTAAAACGACCATTGTTAACCACCCTGCTACGCTGCCTTAAACTGTTTATAGACGTAGAACCAACCATGCCTATAACTATATAACATATATTGAGTTTTTCTTGTTAATTACCGTTATTATCTAAACTAAGCATGCGATAACTCCCACCTAATGCCGCCCAGCATTTTTCCAACGTCTCTTCACTAGTGTCCCCATCAAATAATAGACGTCGATAGTAACGCTCTTCGAACTGCAATAAGGTGACTGAACTAAATAGCTGTTGGTTGAGCGCTCGTAAAACGCTAGGAGTTAAATGCACCGTGGGCATAATCAGCAGATGTCCTGGGCGAGGTAGGGCATATTCATTATCTATATAATCCCAGGAGCGTTTCATTTCAGTCACAAAACGCTCTGTCTCCCCCTGCACTAACGCGTTAGCATCCAACGCTACCTGTCGTACAAACTGGACATAACCATTACTAATCGCCAAAATAGAACAATAATCCGCGTCTAAGCAAGCTGAGCTCCAAACTCCCTGAACCCCATACAGCTGCACTAGAAGATTACGTACCGCAAACTCACGAATATCAATAAACCTAAGCTGCAAACCCACATCAATGAAACAGCTGACAATCGCCTGCAGTTGCGGTTTCTGTGCTACGATAGCATAAATTTTTTTGTTGTCCCGACCCGCTTCCCCCTGAAAAATATCTAGACAGATTTCTTCTAACGGCAGGTCTACCACATCCCGCAGCTGCCAGCGAATTGCCTTGCGGTACTCATCACGCGGTACGTCCGGTGTATCCACCACATGTAAGCGATAAAAACTCGGATGTAATACTAAACCACAATCCGCCGCGGTTAGATCATAAGCTTGCACCATTTTGCCTAAAGCGGCGCGTAAACCCTCTAGCTCATAACGACCGGTTTTAGCGACCACATCATAAGCTTGACAGGCAGCAATTATCCCTCTAATCCTATCGAGCAACACGCAACGCAACCCATTTGGACAGATCTCGCAAACGCAGCATCTATTATTTTTACTGTTGCGGTTACCGATACCTAATCTACTTAAGAAATTCTGAATATTGGCCATCATTCAATACAGCGTCTACCACCTATTTAATCAATTAAGCCATTCTAATTAATAGTGCTAACGTAACGCCCCTGGACAAGAATTAATTTATCCTTCCACTGCCGCCGCGCTACTATTGGCGCCAAATACCCAACTAGCTAGCTGGATCGTACTCTCCCTACTATTACTTTCGCTTGCTTCCAGCAGCTCCCAGCATTCTGGATGAGCTACAACGGCACGGGTTAATTGATTATTCAGTGCATGGCCTGAACGATAACCTCTAAACTCTCCAATAATAGCCATCCCTAGTTGGTACAGATCGCCCATGGCATCCAGCAGCTTATGGCGAGCACACTCATTAGGATAACGCAGCCCCCCTTTATTTAGCACTCGATCCTGATCAATGACAATCACATTCTCTAAACTCGCCCCTCGAGCTAAATTCATCGCTCTTAATTTATCGTAATCTGACAAAAGTCCAAACGTCCGAGCACGGCTGAGTTCTTGGATAAAGGATTGTCGACCCAAATCGATCTTGGCTAAACTAGGCAGCTTTTTTAAAAATGGGTGACTAAAATCCGCTTGAAAACTTAATTTACAACCATTAAAAGGCAGCAGCTTTGCCCAGCTATGCTCACCTGCTACCTCGATAGGTTTAGTGATACGCAAAAAGCGCTTAGCCGCAGTCTGTTCTTCCAAGCCTACCGACTGAATTAACAGCACAAAACCGATCGCGCTACCGTCCAGGATAGGGATTTCTGGACCATCCACCTCGACAAACAGATTATCCACACCCAGCCCGGCCAGCGCTGCCATTAGATGTTCAATAGTTGAAATGCTGGTCTGACCATGCACCAACACCGAGGCCATCTGGGTATTACCAATATTATCTGGCGTGGCGGGTATATCGATCAGTTCGTTCCGCTGGTCCGAACTATCCTGCTCGCCATGCACTAGCCGTCGAAAAACAATCCCGCTACCCACCGGCGCCGGACGCAGCGTTAGCTTAATTTCGCTACCGGTATGCGTACCTATCCCTTTGACGCTCACTGCACGCTTAATCGTACGTTGTCTGATCATCTAGTAACTATGGCCTCATTTTTTATTTGCCTAATCATATTGATCACGCAGCCGTTGCCTCTTTTGTTTCCTTTATTTGCCCAACATAAAATGCACATTACCTGCCCATTTGGCAGATTTGTCACGTAGATTTATTTTACATATCTAAAAATTCTTGTCCACCTTTTGTCCTAATGCACTTTATTTCTGATTTTTACGTCGACTCACCGCTACGCCGCCGGTGCGTAAAAAGGTTGGGATATCTAAATATTCTAACGCTTCTTCCGAGCAGATATCACCTGTCCCAAAGTGATGACGCAATCTCGGGTTACCTGGATTACTAGACTGATTATCCGGACGATCATTCTTAAGATTATTGTTACTGTCATAAGTATGCTGTCGCTGCTTATGGCTGATACTACGAGCGTTCTCTGCACTATTATTATTC
>CAVFMC010000118.1:0-401 GCA_963623565.1 Bacteroidaceae bacterium
CTAGCGCTAGGCTCGATGATAGGGGTGGTGCGCCATTAAACTAAAGGCACGATAGAGTTGTTCGACTAACAGCAGTTGGGCTAAGCGGTGGGGTAGGGTGAGTTTGGAAAGCGACCAGATTATCATGCTGCTAGCTGGCCCGTGACGTTGCGTATGCTGGTTTAACTGTTCTTGATCTAGTCCCTCGGCGCCGCCCACTAGAAAGCTAAGCCGTGGATAATTATCCATCCAGCGGGTTAAATTATTAGCTAGCTGTTGGGTAGTCCATTCGCTGCCACGTTCATCTAAAATTACTACCAAATTGTGCTCGCCGCCAGGTGGCAGACTAGCCAAGAGTTGTTGGGTGGCGTGGCGCTGAGCCAGCGGTTTGCCGCGCACGGGATCCTGCTGGGCGTACTGCT
>CAVFMC010000118.1:411-2673 GCA_963623565.1 Bacteroidaceae bacterium
GGGTAATACGTTGCAGATAATGTTGTATTAGCTGGTCCCAAGCCGGGTCCGGGCGATTCAGGGTTAAAAGCAAGAGTTTACTGGCCAAACCGATTACCTTACTAGATTAAACGATTAAGCGGGAGCAAGCGGCCATCATAATTGACCATTATAATATTGTAGTAGGTAGAGTTGCAGATATTTATTACGGGTATAATGCGCGTATTGTAGGGCAAAATACCAACCCCAGCGGCCATCTAGCAGTCCGCCCCACACAATATAGCTCTGAAACCAGCTCCAGAGCGGGCGTAGTAGTACGTCGCGGAGAAAAGAGATCGATTTGTGTTGGCGGTAATATTTCTCGGCGGCTAGTTGAGCGTAGCGCGCCATTTTGAACCAATATTGGGGTAAATTTTGGATAGTACGGTGATAAATTACCCCGTCGGGTAATTTGGCAATGGGGTAATCACTGATTAGGGTGGAATGGACACAACCTTCCCAATGTACTCCCTGGCGAGGAAAGAGCCGCGGGATCCAATCATCACGGAACATGCCGTGGCGGACTTTAATCTTAGTAAATTGCACCGCGATTTTGAGTTGATAGATAGTAGGATGCGCTGGTTGATCTGGGGTGGCGGAATCGGCTACCGGGTCGCTGGTCAATAACTGGGTAATACTAGCTGCTAGTTCAGGCGATACTAATTCATCCGCATCTAAGAGCAATACCCAGGGATAACGCGCCTGCTGTAGCGCAAAATTCTGCTGCGTCGCCCAGTCATCATCCAGTGCTCTGGTAAAGACCCGAGCACCAAACTGTCGAGCGATCGACACCGTGTCATCGGTACTGTAATCATCGACAAGCACCACTTCCGCAGCAAAGCGACAGGAGTTTAAGCATTCTGCTAGTAGCGCACCGCCATTACGCACTACCATAATCACCGACAGTGGTAGGCTGGACGACGGCAGTGGTTCATGCTTCATGGTCATCTGGTTGCTTGGTGGTGGATAGGTCGCTAGGTGGTGTACCATTATGCTGCTGCTTACCGTTTAGGACGTCTGTATTGCCAGTACCATTATTGTCATTAGTGCTAATGGTGTTAGTTACACCATTAGCACCGTTAGAGCTTTTATCCTTCCTGCCTGTTTCATCCCGGTGATCGCGTTGTGGTAACTCGTCTTGAATCGGGGGCCGATTTTTAGCGATCGATGTACGACGACGTATCCTGGATTTACGTTGCTTGGATGCCCAGCTTTTATCAGCACCGGCAGCAGTTCCAGTAATATCTTTCCCAAACTCCAGAATATCGATAATCTGCTGCTCATTTAAGGTTTCCAACTCGATTAAAGCTTTAGCTAGCAATTCTAATCGATCCCAATAGCGTCGCAGTAGCTGTTCCGCTCGATGATAATTATACAGCACCAGTTTACGGATTTCAGCGTCCACCTCCTGCGCGGTCTGATCGGAAATTTTCTTATGACCGGTAATACTACGCCCTAAAAAAATTTCCTCTTCGTCGTTCTCGTAAACTAACGGGCCCAACTTATCCGAAAATCCCCATTTAGTAATCATGTTACGCGCGACCGAAGTTGCTCGCTCTAAATCATTAGAAGCACCGGTAGTAATATGTTCATGGCCAAATTTAATCAGCTCCGCTAAGCGTCCACCAAATAGCCCGCACATCATGCTATTAAGTCGTTGGCGAGAATAGTTATAACGATCTTTTTCGGGCAGAAACATAGTGATCCCTAGTGCCCGGCCGCGCGGAATGATACTAGCTTTATACACTGGATCATGCCCTTTATGCCGCAACATAAAACCGATTACTACGTGGCCGGCCTCATGATAGGCGGTTAACTCTTTTTCGGCTGGATCCAGTGCCATCGAATGCCGTTCTTTGCCCATCAAGATTTTATCTTTAGCTGCTTCAAAATCCGTTAACTCTACGTGGGTATGATTATCCCGCGCTGCTAACAGTGCCGCTTCATTGACTAGATTAGCCAAATCAGCCCCGGACATACCAGGCGTGCCACGGGCTAGCAGCGCCGGATCAATATCTTTAGCTGCCGCTACTTTCTGAATATGCACTTTCAAAATCTGTTCACGTCCTTGCACATCGGGTAGCGGTACGGCGACCTGGCGATCAAAGCGCCCCGGCCGGAGCAGCGCCGGATCCAACACGTCGGGGCGGTTAGTGGCGGCAATAACGATAATGCCGGTCTTGCCTACAAACCCATCCATCTCCACTAGCAGCTGGTTGAGTGTCTGCTCACGCTCATCATGGC
>CAVFMC010000119.1:0-388 GCA_963623565.1 Bacteroidaceae bacterium
GCGTTATTGTGTCAGCGTTTCAAACAGCCGATCGTATTGGGTTACATTATCACCGGTATCGTAGTTGGGCCTTATATTTTCCCCGCTATTTTTATCCATGATCTAACCCAGGTAAAAATTTTTTCGGAGCTGGGGGTCATTTTCCTGATGTTTGCTACCGGTCTAGAATTTAGTTTTGGTCGCCTCAAGGAGGTGGGTGCGGCTGCTATTTTGGTAGGTCTACTTAAAGTCACCTTAACCATTATAATTGGCGTTAGCCTAAGTTATAGTTGGCACTGGAATTTTTATCAGAGTCTCTTTTTTTGGTCGGCGCTTTCCATTTCGTCCACCACTATCATTATTAAAGCCTTTGAGGAGCAGCGTTTGGCCAAACAGCGCTTTATTGAAC
>CAVFMC010000119.1:398-2618 GCA_963623565.1 Bacteroidaceae bacterium
TTATTGAACTGGTTTTTGGCCTTTTAATCGTGGAGGATTTGCTAGCGGTGATTATTCTAACCTCGCTATCCACGGTGATGGCGACCCAGCAGCTTTTTGCTTTTAGTACCGTGCTGGCTACCTTGAAGCTGCTACTGATTGTAGGTAGCTGGCTACTGATCGGTTATTTTTGTGTACCTTGGTTATTTCAGCAGGTTAAGTTCTATCTGAACGCGGAAATTTTAACTATTATCGCTATTGCGCTTTGTCTGCTACTGGCGGCTACCGCTAATTATTTGCATTATTCGACTGCACTTGGCGCTTTCGTGATGGGTACCATTTTAGCTGAAACTCCGATGCTAGCCCATCAGATTAAGCAACTGATTTTGCCTATGCGGGATATTTTTGCCGCGATGTTTTTCCTATCTGTAGGGATGATGATCGATCTCAAGGCTTTAGCTACGGATCTAGTAGCAGTGTTATTTTTTACGCTTCTAATCGCGCTGATCCGTATCCTGATTACCTTTTTAAGCGCTTGGCTAACTGGCAGTCGCCTACAGGATGCTATCCGTAGTAGTCTCTCAGTGATCCCGGTTGGAGAGTTTTCCTTTATTATTATGGGTCTAGGGGTGGATTTGGGGGCGGTGGATCAACGGCTGTTTCAGATTATCATCGGGATTTCGGCGATCTCCACCATTTTACCCCCCTATTTAATTCGCTATGCAGCGCCCGCCGCGCAATGGGTGGAACGGCATTTGTCAGCGTCGGTACTGCGTCTCTGTGATCTTTATGCCCAGAAAGCACATCTACTACTCTCGGGGCGCTCGTCTATCGCGACGTCGGTAGGTGGGCGGGCGATGGTTAATAAACTTCTCTTAAACAATATTATGATTAGCCTGATTTTTATCACCATGAGTAATTTTGTCACGCCGGTGCTGGCTAAGTGGATCCCGGCGCAGCAGGCGGCGGTAGTAAGCTGGGGGCTGGCGCTACTGGGTAGCGTCCATTTTGTGAGGGAGATTCTGCTGCCTCCTAAGCATTACGCTACCGGTCAGCATGAGGCGAGTAAACGGCTAGTCAGTTGGGGCACTCTGTTTTGCGTTTTGGTAGTGTTGAGTATCGGGATGCTGGGCGGGTTAGCTAGCGCGGCGGCCGCGGTTGCTGGCGTGGGGGTAGTGGTGCTGCTAGCCCGTCGACCGCTGGGCAAGTTCTATCGGGGCTTGAGTAAATATTTAACCGGGTTAATGGCGCGGCGGCAGGCGGCGCAAGCTAAGAGCATGGATTGGCGGTTAGATGCAGAGCAGAACCAGGTAGAGGAACCGCATAAGAATGATGACTCTACTGGTAGCCATAAGCACCCAGACAAGAGAAATAATACTGATAATCAGGATTAGCCATGAACAATAATATAGAGAATATAGATAATACAGTGAATATAGAGTTACATAGCCAGTCTAGTAGTAGCGGCGGCAATCTAGTAGTATTAGATCATGTTAGTTTTCAGCGGGGCGAACAGGTTATTTTTAAAGAGATTAGCTTACAGGTGCCGCGGGGCCAGGTAGTGGCGATTATGGGACCCAGCGGATCGGGTAAAACCACCATGCTAAAGTTAATTAGCGGACAGCTAGCTCCTGCCTCCGGAACGGTTTGGGTGGCGGGCCAGGATCTGCGGCAACTAAGTCGCGCCCGGCTGTATGAACTGCGTCAAATGATGGGGATGCTGTTTCAGAGCGGGGCGCTATTTACCAGCTTAAACGTGTATGAAAATGTTGCTTTCCCGTTGCGGGAGCATTATGATCTGCCAGAAGAGATTATTCAAAAAACGGTGATGATGCAACTGGAGACCGTAGGGCTGCGGGGGGCTAGCCAGCTGATGCCTAGCGAGCTATCAGGGGGGATGGCGCGCAGGGTAGCGTTGGCGCGGGCACTAGTCACTAATCCAGAACTAATGCTCTACGATGAACCATTTACCGGCCAGGATCCGATTACTATGGGGGTTTTAGTAAAACTGATCAAGGAGCTCAGTGAAGCGATGGCACTAACGGTAGTAATTGTATCGCATGACGTACAGGAAACCATGAGTATTGCTGATTACGTTTACGTAATTGCTGATGGAATGGTGATTGGCCAGGGTACGCCCAAGGAGATTAGCGAGAGCAGCTCGCCGTTAATTCAGCAGTTTATTCATGGTCGTGTGGAGGGGCCGATCCCTTTTCATTATCCGGCGATGCCATATTATCA
>CAVFMC010000120.1:0-2571 GCA_963623565.1 Bacteroidaceae bacterium
TGCTAGTACAGTGCGATTCTTGCTGTTGAACCGAGTCTAAAGGGGGGGGGGGGGGTAATTCTTCGGGTAATGTTTGCGATACGCTAGATTTTATCTACCGCCAAAAGCCCGTAGCATTTGCTATATTGATATTGTGACTGTTCAGAGCCCCCTACTTACTCACTGCCCCTTGTAACACAATCTCCGCCCTCCTGGCAAATATTGCAGTCAGAGCCTCATAGGCACTTACTCCATGTTTACGACCGGTGCTAATGTAGGAGATTAGATCTAAGTAATATTGGGTTCCCTGCTGGGTGCGAAAGCAGCTAGCTACTTTAATCTTAGTCTTCACGTTGCGGATATCCCGTTCCGCCTGATTGTTATCAAAAGGTACCCTAGAATCCTTGATAAATAGACGGGCAAACTCCTTCAGTGTCCTTGGACGTTCAATTAGAGAGCGTTCCTTACTTTTCTTTATGCACCACCGCAGCTCTGGTTAGCAGAGATGGTATGCGTATCGTAATACTTGAATCGGTATAGGGTTACAGTGTATTTTGTAGCTATGAAATGGTTAAAGTTGAAGTCAATAAAATCAATAAAGAAATTATGGTTTTGGCTGAAAGTTGGCATCGGATTAAGCTTTCTTGTCGTGCTGCTTAGCTTGCTAAGGCTGCTTGCTCGCCCTATTTTAGCGCCGGGTGCGCCGCCGGTAAATTTAATCCTGAACAAACAAAACTGTGCGTCCCAGGCGATTGCTAGCTTAGATCAGATTAATATTTATAAACTGAATCAGCAGCTGCCTGCTACTTTAGTGCGCGGGTTTACAACTAGCTTAAGGGCGGCGCTACGGCTGGGTGGTCGCCAGGTCAGATACGGTATTTATCGAGTTGACGCGCAAACCACCATCGGACAGCTCTGGTGGCAGCTTTACCGGGGGCAAGTAACTTGGCAGGCGATTACTATAATTGAGGGGTGGACGATCCAGCAGGCGCTAGCAGTGATCGCGCAGAACCCGGATCTACAGCATACGCTAACTCTAGTGCCCGGGTCGCGTCCGGATACCAGCGTGTTGATGCAGCAGTTAGGTTATGGCGCGCAGGCGGCAGAGGGGCGTTTTGCTCCGGAAACTTATTATCTGGCGCCAGCTAGTTCCGATCGCACGCTACTTAAACAAGCGTATCAACAGATGGAGCGGTGGCTGCAGGAGGAGTGGGCGGAGCGGTCAGCGGAAGCGGCCGCTTTTTATAACTGTCCATATCAAGCGCTGATTGTAGCTTCCTTACTGGAAAAAGAGATTCGGCAGCCGGAAGAGTTGCCATGGGCCGCAGGAGTGATTCTAACTCGTTTAAGAAAAAATATGCATCTAAATATCGACGCTAGTGTACTCTATGGTTTACGACTTAATAATAGGGAAAATAATGATGATGATCCCGCTAGTAGTAGCGATAATTATTATGGTCAATTAACTAGAAAACAGATTGCTACTAGCGATTCTGCTTACAATAGTTATCGCTATCGAGGATTGCCACCCACGCCGATCTGTTTGCCTGGTCGTCGTGCACTGCATGCAGCGTTGCACCCGCAATTTGGTTTTTTATATTATACCCTAGATTCCGATGGTAAGCACCACCTGTTTTCACGTAGCTTAGAGGAGCATAATCGGGCGGTGCAGCGGGTTCGTCAGTTACAACAGCGTAAAGATAATGGCAATCAATCATCAAGCGAATCGGCTAAGCTGATAAACTAATAAGCTAATATGAATACAAGCATATTGAATGCTGGCGCAGCAACGACTATGCGATCCGCCGGTCTTTTTATTAACATCGAGGGGATGGAAGGAGCAGGGAAGGGCACCGCAATTAGTTGGAGCCAAGAGTATCTGGCTAAATTTCAGTTGCCGCTAGTCTGGAGTCGGGAGCCCGGAGGGACCCGGCTGGGGGAGGCGATTCGGGAGCTGCTATTGGATCGGGCGGATTTAACTATTGGTTTGGAGGCGGAATTGCTGCTCTGTTTCGCTAGCCGAGTGCAGCATCTTCGTGAACGGATTCAGCCAGCGCTGGCGCAGGGGCAGATAGTGGTTTGTGATCGTTTTACCGATTCTACCTATGCTTATCAAGGTTACGCACGCGGCGGCAGTTTGACTCAGATTGCACGGCTAGAACGGCTGGTGCAGGGGAACTTACGTCCCGATATCACCTTACTACTGGAAGTACCGGTAGCGGTGGGGTTGCAGCGTATTCGGACAGCGCGCACTCAGCTAGATCGCATTGAGCGAGAGCAGGAAGACTTTTTTACTAGGGTGCGTCAGGGGTATCAAGCGCTGGCCACGCAGCATGCGGAGCGTTATTATATTATCCATGCTGATTGTAGCTTAGCGCAACTGCAGGCGCAATTACGGCAGTTTTGGCAGCGGGTGCTGCGGCGGTTCTTTAGCCCTTAGATGCACCTGTATCTGTACCTATGTCTATATTTATATACCTGTATCTGGCCGAGCAGATTTAGCAACCAAATAATTGCTGATAGCTACGTAATCGGCTACTGCTAGCTGCTGGGGGCGCCATTGCGGTTGCACACCCAGCGTCGTGCTTAAAT
>CAVFMC010000121.1:0-2554 GCA_963623565.1 Bacteroidaceae bacterium
ATATTATACTATACGTTCCTGCAATAATATTAAATCTCATATTCAATTTTCTTCACTAGGAATAGTAAGAATTTGTAATTTTAAATTTGCTATTAAAGCGAACAGTGGTTATAATCGAAAATACAGCATAGATATAATTAGATTTAAACGCATGTATAAAAGTAAATTTATTTCAAAAACATTAATGGCTTATAATAGCTTATAATAATAAGAGACAATCAAGGAATAACGATGGCGCATAAAAATGAATAACATGCCAAATTTAGATCCAGAAATGATACAAAAAATTCAAGAACAGTCACTAGCATTACAGCATAAGGTGACTGATATGCGGGTAGAAGGTAAGGCGGGTAGCGATGATCTACAGGTGGTAGTGGTGATTAATGGTAAGCATGAAGCAATATCGGTACAGATCTCACCGGCGCTGCTGACCCAGTCTATTAATGTCTTACAGGAGACGGTGGCGGCGGCGATTACCGATGCAGCGCACAAGGTAGAAATAGCCATGCAGAAAGAAGTAATGGGAGTTTTTACAAACAGCGTTAATTAGTTTTGCTATTCAAAATACTAGCCATTCATTATGATTCATTATAAATGGTTAGTATCAATGAGTATACTGGTCCCTTGGCATCTTTGCTGAATACGCTGGTTGAACGGTTGCAAGTAATCCCGGGGATTGGCCCGCGTTCTGCAACACGGGTAGCTTTTTACTTGCTACAGCAGCAACGCAGTGGTGGTAAACAGTTAGCAGAGAGTCTTACCCGGGCGCTGGATGAGATTCATAATTGTACCCGCTGTCGTAATTTTTGCGAAGGGGAACGGTGTAGTATTTGTAGCAATCCTAAGCGGGATAATAGTCTGCTGTGTATTGTGGAATTGCCGATTGACCTGGTGGCTATCGAACGTACTCATAGCTATGCTGGGCGCTACTTTGTGTTGATGGGGCGGTTGTCCCCACTAGATGGTCTAGGGCCTAAAGAGATCGGAATGGAACAGCTGCAGCAGCTCTTGCAGCAGGAACAGCAACAGCTAAAAGAGGTGATTATCGCTACTAATCCTACCGTAGAAGGAGAGGCGACTGCTCATTATTTACATGAAGTTGCGCAGGAATTTGCTATTAAATGCAGTCGGATCGCCCATGGCATACCCTTTGGAGGGGAGTTAGAGTACACTGATAGTAATACTTTAGCGCAAGCGATTATGCGACGCACGGAAATTGGCCAATAACAAAAATAGAATCACTATAGAACTATAGAAAAGTTTTAGTCGGCCACCAAAATGCAAGTTCATGTCGCACACTATTTCGATCGCCTGCGTGGTTATTGCCGGGCCAAAAATACTGCGCCTCAGCAGCGGCGTTCACAGTATCTACGTAAGCTACAGCCGCTGAATCTAATGATACATGGTAATTATCGTTATCTGGACGTAATCTGGATCTTGTTGCTAGTCACCATAATCTGGGGCTGCAATCTCTTTGGCCATCCGCTTTCGGTCCCGGATAGTGCGCGTTATGCCGAAATTCCTCGAGAAATGCTAGTTAGTGGCGATTGGCTAACCCCCCATCTTAATGGGGTAAAATACTTTGAAAAGCCGCCGCTCTTTTATTGGCTACAGCTGCTAGCTTTTAAGCTGGCCGGAGTTAGCGCCGATGTGGCGCTGGTACCTAATTTTTTACTGAATTTAGGTATTATTGCGGCGGTTTATCTCTTAGGGGATCGGCTTTTTGGGCGATTAACCGGTATCCTGGCGGCGCTTGCTTTAGCTAGCAGTATCGCGGGTTTCGTTTTTACTCGGATGTTAACCTTAGATCTGCCGCTAACTTTCTTTTTAACCGCCACCTTGAGTAGTTTTTGGTTAGCGCTCTTGCAATGGCAGACGCAAACAGTACATAAAAGAACTAATGGCGTTACTGCGGCTAGTGCTCAGCCAACTAGCGCTACGCATATTCAGCATGGCAGATTTGGCAAAATTATTAGCCAGATCAACCAACAGCTACGTCGGCCGACACAGCGCAACGGTTGGTTGTGGCTAGCTTATATTAGCATGGCTGCCGCGGTGATGAGTAAAGGGCTGGTAGGCATGCTACTACCGGGAATTATTTTATTCTGTTGGCTCTTACTGGTAGTCCGTAAGCGACCGGATTTTTGGGCACATATTGCCTATTTACTCTATTGGCCCGCTATCGGACTCTTTTTACTGTTAGTCTTGCCATGGCATCTAATGGTTGCCCACCGCAGTCCAGAATTTTGGCATTTTTATATTATTCAACAGCATTTTGCCAGATTTTTTACTGATTATGCTAAACGCCAGCAGTTTAGCGGGTTTTTCTTAGCGGTATTATTACTGGGTTGGTTTCCGTGGTCGATCGCTTTGCCTTACCTGATCCGCCAAAAATTTGCCCGCTGGTGGCGGCGCTGGGAGCAATTCAGGATTCGCGATTGGGACCCGGTTAGTCAAAGTGAGCTGTTTTTGGCGCTCTGGGCCACCGTTATTGTGCTGTTTTTTAGCTGCTCCGAATCTAAATTAATTCCCTATATTTTACCTGCTTTTCCAC
>CAVFMC010000122.1:0-2465 GCA_963623565.1 Bacteroidaceae bacterium
CATTTTATGATGAAGCCGATTAATCAAGATAAAATGGTTCCGGTGTCCCATATTGCTACTCAGCAGACAGCGGGTGGGGCGCCGCAATCAGCGGCGGTGGTAGCTAGCCTAAACCAGCTTTATCAGGATCTAGTTGATTATCGTAATATCTGTACTGAACTCCTGCCAATCTACAACAGTCTTTCATATGATAATTCATATAATAAGATAATTAATGATAGGACTATCAATCAAACGCTATTTACGGCTCAACGGCAGTTGGCGGAGCTTAGGGAGCGAATTAGCTATAATTATGCTATCTTACCCAAAATCGATGAATTAAAACTTAAAAATTGTCCTCTTTTAGCTAAAGCTAAAAATCTATTATGGTCTCTTAAAGATAAGCAGCTCTTTAACGATCCAACAGCATTGTATTATGATGAGCGTACTCACATCATATGTGAGAATAGCATTGCACAACTAGAAGGTTTTGATTACCAGTTGCAATCTTTAGGCCAGTTATTGGCTAAAGACCAAGCAGCGTTAAAAGCCGAACAACAGCGTATTGCCACGCCGATCGCGGATGCTGCGACCGACAGCGCTGCCTTGCTAGCGCAACTGCCCACCCAGATCGACCAGGATTATGCCACTGCTGTTGTTCATAATACCATTAATTTTATGGCTGGTATGCGTGCCTTACAGCAACAGCAGGGACCATTAGAGTCTGCACAACAAGAGGAGGACGAAGTGCAGATAGTCTCTTTGCAAGAGGAGGAACAACAAGAAGAGCAAGAGCAAGAGCAGGAGGAAGAACAGCAAGAACGATTATGTCAACAGGATGTCGCTAATTATAATCGATTGCAAAATCGTAGCCCGGCGCGATTTGGGGCCAGTTTTGGCTTGGGCAGTATTAATATGGCGTTAGAAGCGGAGAGTAATTTTGGACGGATCGTAAACTCTGCTGTTCCCAATAATAGAGAAAAACATATAAGGAAAGCTCTAGATAAATTTGACATTAGAGAGCTGTTGACGGTATTATATACCACTTGTCCGAATACGCAGCTGGATTCTGCGCCCGAGCCTAATGCTGAACAGCAGGACCCGCCCGAGCTTACGAATCTTATTGGCTTACTTAATAAAATAAAAGCGAAAATAGAGCCATTCCTTGATGACACGGCCGCAACCCGATTGATAGAGCAAATACGCGCCCAGTTGCCTCACTCCGCTGAACCAAATTCTGCATCTGCTTGTCGTGATTTAGGGTCAGCTTTTGCTAGAACTATTTTAACTCCGATTCGTAAGGCTTTCCAACAGACTTTTAATATTACTGCAGAACAGTTCAATCAGCGCCCCTTAACATTATCGGCGATGATCCAGGCGTTATTGCATCCGGATCAAGCTAACGCTTTGTTACACGGGGATTCGCTGCCGGCTGGTTTTCTAATCAAACGCCGTACCGATGGCTGTTTAATAATTAGTTACGATGAGCAGGCGGCCAAGATCGCGCGGCAGCATCAAACAGAGAGCGTGCAAAAGCGTTTTGGTTGCGAATATCTGCAGTATTTAGGTACAGAAGTGTGGCAGCATGATGATCGCCCCGTTAATAATCCTTTCTTGCCCTCAGTAGCGGAAGGTGATCCCATCCCTGCCGCCTTACAACACTGTGTCGCGCTGTTAGAATCGGATACCAATCACGATTGGTTGTGCAACCAGCTGGGCTGCGCTGATGCTGCGGCCCTATTGCAGCATTTTCAACGCCCAGACGCTACCGATGCAGCTAACCAGCAGTTACAAGCTATTGAACAGTTTATTAAAGTGCTGCGTATTCTGTCTGTTACCGCGCCAGCCGTCTTTCAGCTATTTAAAAGGCAGTATTTAGACCAAAATGCTAACTGGGATCGTTTTCTAGATAGTGCCCATCTGCAAGCTCTGATGGCCGTACGGCAGTGGGGTCAGGATAAACAAGCCTTTTTTGCCAATAGGGTAGATCGCCATCTTACCCAGGTGGGGCCTTATAATTTTGCTGCGTTGGTTTCCCAATTCCAATGCTTTGTTACCCGGATGCAGGATATCTATGACTGCACTGATAAGGGTGAATTCTACCTGGATGCGAGCTCACCTTTATTGACGGATCCGCAACAGCCCAATTTTATCCAAGGCATTAACGCTGCTGCTTGGATAGTGGAAACCGCACAGCGTCCGGAAGATATGCTATATCGTTTGTTGGATCACGCCACTAGCCATAACTTAACGAAGGGGTTTCATCAGCAATTTATGCGGGATCCGAGCTTACAACGCGAACAGGTGTTAATGCGTGCTGGGCAATCCGATCAGCGGGATGATTTACTAACCTTATCTGGTAACAGCACTAATGCGCTGTCAAATAGCAGCCAGAACGTTGATCACAGTCTCAGCGATCTGTATTCACAAGCCCTGCGGTTGCAATATTTTCCTAGTCAGACCGTTATGGACGCTTTTGAGCGAAA
>CAVFMC010000123.1:0-2461 GCA_963623565.1 Bacteroidaceae bacterium
TGCCTACATTAGCTTCCACCCCAAATTCTCGTTTCATACGATCAACGATAATCTCTAGGTGCAACTCCCCCATACCGGAAATAATGGTCTGGCCCGACTCCTCGTCCGAACGGACGCGAAAAGATGGATCTTCCTGTGCCAGCTTACCGAGGGCAATCCCCATTTTTTCCTGGTCTGCCTTAGTTTTGGGCTCCACCGCCACCGAAATTACTGGATCCGGAAATTCCATCTTCTCTAGTACAATCACATGATCTTCGTCGCACAACGTATCGCCGGTAGTTACTGTCTTTAAACTCACCGCCGCAGCGATATCCCCGGCATAAACATCTTTAATTTCGGTCCGCGAATTAGCATGCATCTGCACAATTCGTCCAATTCGCTCCCGTTTACCTTTCACGGAATTATAGACCGAATCCCCAGAATGCAAAACACCTGAATATACCCTAAAAAAGGTCAGCGTACCTACATAAGGATCAGTAGCAATCTTAAAAGCTAGCGCTGCAAAAGGTTCATCATCGGAAGAAGCGCAATGCGACTCACTACCATCTGGCAAGCTGCACTTAATACTTTCTAATTAATTAGGTGCAGGCAGGTAATCAACTACCCCATCCAGCACCGCTTGCACCCCCTTATTCTTAAAAGCAGAGCCACAAAAAACCGGAATCAATTCATTAGCAATGGTACGCTGCCGAATAGCAGCTCTCATCTCATCGGGAGTCAATGCAACCCCTTCTAGATACTTTTCCATCAGCGCTTCATTACTCTCGGCCACCTGTTCGACTAACTTATCATGCCACTGTTGACATTCTTGCTGTAGTTCGGTTGGAATCTCGCGCTCCTCATGGGTCATACCGCTATCCGCTTCATTCCAGTAGATCCCTTTCATTTTAATTAGATCTACCACTCCCACAAAACTGTCTTCCTTGCCAATCGGCACCTGCATTACGATCGGATGAGCACCTAGCCGTTTATGTATCTGTTCTACCACACGAAAGAAATCCGCGCCGGCGCGATCCATCTTATTCACAAAACAGATTCGCGGGACATGATATTTATTAGCCTGCCGCCACACCGTCTCCGACTGCGGTTCGACCCCGCCTACCGCACAAAACACTACCACTGCGCCATCTAACACCCTCAGCGATCTTTCCACTTCGATAGTAAAATCGACATGTCCTGGAGTATCAATAATATTAATGCGATGTTCCGGATACTGTCGCGCCATACCCCGCCAGTAACAGGTGGTGGCCGCTGAGGTAATAGTAATGCCCCGCTCCTGCTCCTGCGCCATCCAATCCATCACCGCGGCCCCATCGTGCACCTCACCTATCTTATGCGACACTCCGGTATAGAATAAAATTCGCTCGGTGGTAGTGGTTTTGCCCGCATCAATATGTGCGGCGATACCTATATTACGATAGTATTTCAGTTGATGTGAACGGGCCATATCTTTACTTCTCGGTTAACTTTAATTTCGCTTAGCTTGCTATGCTCTCTCAGGTTTTTATTTATATCTGTTGCATCTGTATAAGCACCTGCATACTTGTATATGCAGGATTATACTGTTCTGTATTGATTGTTGATGATTAATCTATCCCCCTACCGCACCGTTGGCGTCTTCACTACGCTAACTACCAACGATAATGCGCAAAAGCCTGATTAGCTTTAGCCATTCGGTGGATATCATCACGTTTCTTAAGAGCGCCACCGCGCCCCTCAAACACATCCAGCAATTCACCAGTTAAACGCGCCACCATCCCATGCTCGCTACGTTGTTTAGCAGCCGCTACCAGCATCCGCATCGCGAGCGCCTCACCGCGAGGACGATTCACTTCGACAGGTACCTGATAAGTCGCGCCGCCAACTCGACAGGAACGCACTTCTACGGTTGGTCGAATCAGATTCAGTGCATGTCTGAAGAGTGCCACGGCACGCTGCTCCTCATCTGTCTCAGCGTCCTCGATCACTAAATCCTGTTTACGTTTCATCACCGTTTCCAGTGCATCATGTACAATGGTCTCCGCCACTGTTTTCTTACCATTACACATTAAGATATTGATAAAACGGGCTAATAACTCACTATTCCAGATCGAATCCGGTAAAATCGCACGCTTACTGGTAGTTTTTCTTCTAGACATAATTTTAAGAACTCACCAACTAAAAATCTATCCAATTTTTAATCTTCAAATCTATACAAACTTAACTCTGTTCAATCCTGCACTAAACAACTAAACTAAACGCCATCTTGTTTCTTCTTGCTTGTTACTTTTCCATTACTTCTTTTTCTTGGCGCCATACTTAGAACGCCCCTGTTTACGCTTGTCCACACCCGCGGTATCTAGACTACCCCTTACAATATGATAACGTACCCCAGGCAGGTCTTTAACACTCCCCCCGCGGATCAAAACCACCGAGTGTTCCTGAAGATTATGGCCTTCCCCTCCGATATAACAGGTCACCT
>CAVFMC010000124.1:0-2386 GCA_963623565.1 Bacteroidaceae bacterium
TACGTGGCGGTCTGTCGGAAACATTTTTATCAGGGTATTGTAAGCTCTTTTGAGTATAAAAACGGCAGCGGCTGTTAAGTTTGTGCATTAAGTTGATTATAATAGTGACATATAATAAAATCTAAATATAGATAAATGAAACGGAGACTAGGGGATGCTGGCAACTAATTATTATCAACAAAGATCCCGAACAACCGTCTGGCTGGTGGCAGTTAGTCTGAGTCTGCCAATTGGGCTGTTTGTAACTGGCTGTTCGAGCCGCACTCTAGCGGCTGAGCGCCAGGAACAGCAAGCCGTAAGCCGCTCCATTAACCAGCAAAATCTGGATTTTCAAGTCGCCAGCGAGCGTAAATTGGCAGAAGTGGCCAATTCTATCGACCGTTCCTTGGCAGAATTAGCGGCCATCGAACGCACTCGTACCCCGCCCAATAAAAAACTGGTCAGCATGGACAATAGCGAGCTACAAAATCGTACGGTCACCCTGGATTGGAACGGACCCATCGCACCGCTGGTGCACCGCGTGGCCAAATTGGTCGGTTATCGGGTACGCATTTTAGGCCGCGTACCGGCGGTACCGATTTTAGTTTCGGTCAGTGGTCATGAGATGCCGGCGGCTGATCTGTTGCGTGACGCCGATTTGCAATGCGGTAAGAGAGCACGCATCGCGCTGTTTAGTAAGGCTAAAGTGATCGAGCTGCGTTATTATGAATAAAAAACTGACGATTACCGGTGCGTACAGCATGCCTCCTACGTTGCCAGTCAGAATCTCCTGCTGGCTAGTTTCCTTATTGCTAATAATAGCCAGTGCGGCACTAACCGGCTGCGCTAGTAAAAACGCAGCCGGTCGCGGCGATAGCACTATTATCTCAGCCGATGGGATGCAGGAGCTCAACCTCTTACGCAGTCTTAAAAATAATAATAAAAAACAGGCGCGTGGTGGCAATAACACCATCCGCATTGAGAGTTTAAAACAGACCGCGCGAGAACTAGGGGCCCAAGGTGGCTTATGGTATCAGAGTCGTCGCTGGAATATGGTCTTGGAAAATAATAGCAGCCTACTAAACCGGATCTTTAATTTTAACTATTTAATGCTAGGGGATCGGGTGTTGCCACCGGTGCTGGTCGAAGCTAGTAGCCTGCTAACCCAAGATAATGAGCAAACCCTACACCTCGCGGATCATATTTACCGCATTGTGCGACCACCCCGATTTGTTACTACAGTGCCCCATTGGCGTAATTATTTAATTACCAACTATGCAGAACCGGAGATTCCTAATAGTACCCTGCTACCCAAAAGTAAAGCTGAGCAGGAAATCTGGCGCTATTACGTACGGTTAGGTTGGTCCGAGGGAGTAGCACAGGCGGATCTAATTTTTACCACTAATTTAGCTAAAATCAAAACCGATTATTTAGGCATGGTATTATATCGCAAGCTACTGGCGCAGAAGATGATTACTCCACCCTACACCGCCCAAGCGGATCTAGGGGTGGTGGGCGACGCTCAGAAACTAGATGTTAACAGCAAAGTATTACGCATCACCGCGGTCCCACAATTCACGGTAGATTATAATAAATGGCGCCCGGTAGTAGCACCTAGCCAACCGACCACGGAGCAGCATTTTTTACCACTTGATCAGGATTATTAGCAACCGTAGCTCCTCACAACCGAATTACCATTCTAAAACGCCTGAATGCCATGAATAACACTAATAACTTAGAAACCGCCCGCGCGCGTACTGCTACTACAACAACCGCAAGTGCTATCGATGTCGCTACGCCAGCAGCACCTGATACCAACTGGCTTTTCCCCAATGAGCCGTTTCGCTTTGATAGTAGTAATTTTGATCAATTACTAGCCTTTAGCTCGCAATTGGGTGCCTCGGATATCACTTTGCAGACTAATGAACCAGCCATTGTGGAAGTGCATGGCCGCTTGCACCACATTACTAAACATAAATTAACCCACCCCGAAATCTCGGACCTACTAAATTTTGTTTACGGGGGGAATGGTTCAGCACAACTACTCTCCGGGCAGGATGTAGATACCTATTACGAAATGAAGCTGGGGCGCGATCAACGTTTTCGTTATCGGGTAAATGGCACTGCCTGTCAGGTTAATGGTCATGAGGGTACCCAGATTACCCTGCGTACTATTCCACTAGACCCGCCCACCGTCCAGCAACTAGGCATCCCTAAACAACTGTTAAAAGAGCTGACCCCACGAGATGGTGTGGTGTACGTGACCGGCGCTACCGGTTCCGGCAAATCTACCCTGCTGGCTTCGGTAATTCGTTATATCGCCGAGCAACCGGATTGTCATCGCAAAATTTTAACTTATGAAGCACCTATTGAATTTGTCTATGATTCCATTCAACGGACTAGCGCG
>CAVFMC010000125.1:0-2377 GCA_963623565.1 Bacteroidaceae bacterium
TGTCTAGAGCGCCATAAAGCGCAAAAGGACTTACAAAACTCGGAGATCAAGGCGATAGCCGCTCTGTTAGCTAAGTGTCGGCCAAATCTGGTCGTTCAAACGCCGCCGCCGTCGGATAGGGACAAGCGGCAATATTTAACGGCGTCGGTAAACCAAACTATTCTACGTTTACTGGGGCAGTTTAATGATGCTTTTGAGACCCCGGCGCGTTTATTCTTCTGTCAGCAGCAACTTAAGCCGTTGGCGATTTTCCAGCCGACTGGCGTAATAGGTCAGTTAGCTACGAAGGATTTAACAGCGGTCTTGACTATGCATGATTCGTTGTGTATTACCCCCGTCGGTGCCCCGAATAGTGGCGCCACAACGGAGGCAGAGACGTTAGACGTTATCATTATGGAATTTACCAATAGCATAGTGCAAGCAAAAACAGAGAAATTAGCTTTTTCCGCCTCCTTATTACATTATCTAGCCGATTGCAATCTCTCTGTTCTACAACAAGCGCTTTTTCGCGGGCAACGGATCGAGTTTTGTTATCTGCTGCTACGGTTATTCTATACTCAGGAAGAAAGTAGGAAAATCCTACCTAATTCAAATGGCGCAGCGCTCTTTTTGACTTTTTTTCAAGGGCAGATGTCATCTCTTTTCCCATTGCGCAAAGCCTGTTTAAAAATAGCACCAGCTAATTTGCAGAAGCAGCAGCTAGCATCTAACCGCTTACTAAACATGCTCTGTTTTTTGATGTTTGATGAGTATTTTGCGATCGATCAAACTACCGGTAACAACTGGCTGCATTACCTACTAGCTAGTCATGTTATTGATACTGATGGTTGTTTATGGTTGCTACACATTTTTCAGCAATATGCTAAGAAATATAATGATGAACAAAAGCTAATGCGTTTGGCGTTAATGTTTAATGATTACGGGGTGACCCCGTTAGGGTTGTCGCTAGCCCAACCGGAAAGTTTTGGTATGGACCAGCAGCAGGCGCAGCGTACTAGCCTGCAAGATACAGTGCTGCACCAGTTTGTGCTAATTGATCCGTTTTTTAGTCAGTTTGATAAGTTTAGCCGGACAGCTCTATTTAAACGGGCGCTAGCGCTAATGACTCCAACCCGAGTAACACGCTTAGCGCAACTTCTCTGGCGTTGTCAGCAGCAGGATCTAGTGATTAAAACCTTTTTAATCGATCAACAGGTCAGTATTTTGCAACAGATTAAGTATGATCGAATGTTGGCGTATCTGTTCGAGCCCGGTCTAAACCAGGCTTCTGGGATTTGTCAGGAGTTTTGTGCAGCTATTGCAGAGCAGCGTTGGAGCGATCAAGAAAAGAACCAATTTAGCCAATTTTTATTTAACCACTTAAGCGTGGAGTATAAAATCCGTTTACTCAAGCAGCTGCTGACGATAGACCGAGCGCAACACAAGGATAGCGAGACTACCGGCTGTTTGTGTATTCACTTTCTACGGCAGTTGATTGCGGTGCTTGGTGGTGCAGTTCTACCGGCGCAGCAAATGGCGCCAATCGGTTTGCGTATCTCGGCTGCTCGCTTCGCGGTGGCACTTTTAATCGATGTCCTGGCTGGTATTGTAGAGCTATACAATTTACCAGCACTGTTAAAACCGTTATGGCCAGATATTTTACATCTCCTAACGCTGCCGTTTCCTACCGATGACAAGTATTATCGGCAGCGCTATATTAGTTGCGTAGCTACATTGCTAAGTTATACTAAACCTTTATTTGTAGAAGAGGCGCAGCAGCAACAGCCGCCGCAGCAATCTTTAGCCTCCCGTGCTCTGCACACTTGGGTGTGTAAGGGCTGTTTTTCTTTAAGTGAAGAGTTGATTACGTTGCTAGTACAGAACTTAGCTATCCCAAATAACCAATGCCGCCAGTATCTAGGTGATATTTTTCGGGGATTAGCTACAAATCATGCGCTATCCACCCCAGTAATTAAGTGCGTGTTGCAAAATTTTAAAAATAATGAAAATATTTGGAACTACCTAATTACCAATAATTTCACTATCCTGCTTGAGTACCAAAAATTTAGTATGAGTGAACTCGACGATGATTATCAAGCGTTTAGTAAAACTCGAAACAATTTTCTGTTGATTCAGCTGTTAGAACCTGAATCGACACAGTCTGAGGCGGCGAAGTCTTTTATAAAACATTGTGGCGACGATCTCATTTTAGGCATCAGCGCTAGTTGGCGTTGGTTAACGACATCCGGGACGCCGGAAGAACTTAGTTTTATTATAACGCAACTATCAGAGGTAACTGCGCACTATTCAATTAAAATTAAAAAAGTTGAAAATGTCGGTCAGTGCATAAATCAGTTAAAAGGAATGTCCATTTTATGTCGTCTATGTGATATAATTG
>CAVFMC010000126.1:0-2330 GCA_963623565.1 Bacteroidaceae bacterium
TTGAATTGTAAATTGGAGATTTTATTGTTATGAATAAAACAAATTTAGTTGATATGTTGGTTGCGCAACATGATATGACCAGAGTTGCAGCCACGGCAGCAGTTAACTCAGTATTGGAAAACATAGCTGAAGCGTTATCGCGGGGTGAGACGGTTTCTCTAGTCGGTTTTGGGAGTTTTGTAGTGTGCGAGCGTTCCGCACGTACTGGACGTAATCCACAAAATGGTGCTGCCATTCAGATTCCAGCTTCCAAACGGGTTAAGTTTCGCGTAGGTAAGAATCTGCAGTGTGCAGTAAATGTCGAGAAAGGTAAGTGTTGCTGCAAAGCTAGCTGTAAGAAGAAAGCTTAATTATCAGTCTTTAGTTATCAGTTTATTAATTATTTTTAATTGTTAGTTGTATTGTTGTTGAGCTCGGGTGCTTAGCTCAGTTGGTAGAGCATCGCCTTTACACGGCGGGGGTCGTGGGTTCGAGTCCCTCAGTACCCATTGATGCATAGATAGTATTAGTTATAATTGGCAAGAACAAGCTATGCCGATGACGGCAATAGGATAACAATAATAGAATTGACTTGATTTATTAATTAATTTAATTATAATCAGCATCATTAGTACCATTAGTATTAAGTTATTTGGTAAGTTAGTGTACGTATCACGTTGTAGCTGTTAGAGGTTGTAACTGATACGATGATGTTTAAAGTTTTGGAGCGGTAGTTCAGCTGGTTAGAACGCCTGCCTGTCACGCAGGAGGTCACGGGTTCGATCCCCGTTCGCTCCGTTTTTGTATTCCATACGAATGAATTCATGACGGCAGTTTTATTGTCTCTTAATTTCTTATTTTTTGTACATTCCTCTTGGTTGTCTTATGTCACTAATTTTAATAGTTAAACAACAGAAACCATTGTGGTGGATACTGGTTGCCTTGGCACTATGCATGTTGCTTATGGCCGGTTGTGGTTTTAGAACTTTAGCTATCGAAAGGTTGGCAACGGTACTGCCGGTGGTGCGTTTAGAAAGTGGCGACAATTATGATGAATTAACTCTTAAGATGGCCAAGCTGCTCAAGCAACACAAAATCAGAGTCTTAATGGCGGATGAACTACCAGCAGAACAGGCGGCCAAGTTGCAGATTGAAAATCAGTTTGATTATCAGGTTAAGGGTGCCATGTATAGCACTGCGGCCCGCGTGTATGGGATGCGTTATCATGTGAATTTTAAATTAACTACCGCACAAGGCCAGTTGATCGCTAGCCAAAATCATTTAACTTTGGAACGGGATATTCTATTGCAACCCAACGAGATATTCGAGGTGACTGGGCAGGTAAATGCGGCCAAACGGGAGATGTGTGAACAGTTGGCACGGGATATCCTACGGGTGATAATACTACAATATGAAAATCAAACAGAGCCAGCTAGGCACTCAGTTAAATCAGTTTTGTCACTGCAAGGATCGGCTCCCAGCAGCGATGGAACATGCCCCTGTTGCCGGTAAGAGTTTGGCTGGCTCGCCAGCAGTTAGCTGTCGCATCTGTTGGCTCAGTGGGGAAGAGGATTGGTGGTTAACCGAAGCGCAAATTACGGTGGAAACTTGGCTGATGGCGCATGGCTTTAGTTTAGAGCGTTATCAGCAGAGTAACGGTGTGCGACTGCAGGAAATTGTGGCGGAGAGTTCGCTTTTAGGCGAGCAGCGGGCGATCATTTATCATGATCGCAATAGCCAGGTGCGGCAGCGAGCTAGCTTGATCCGACAGTTAAGTGAATTACTGCAACAACGTCAAGCAGCGCAGCCGATGTTTCTTGGCGATCAGGATTTTCTGCTGTTGATTACCGATAAACTGGAGAGCAAGGAACGTAAGAGCCCGGCGTATCTGGCCTTAGAGCAGCATCCAGGAATTTTGATCGGTAGCATCTGGCCTTTAACTGGGCAGGAGCTCAGCGTTTGGTTGCAACAACGGCTAACCCAGGCGCAGTTGCAGCTGGTACCTGCCGCGCAGCGTTATCTCCTGGCCAACTATTGTAACGATCCAGCTACGCTAGCACAACTAATCGAGAAACTCCGTCTCTATCCGCCGCATCGTTGGCAGCTAGCTGAAGTGCAGCGGTTTCTTACCGGATTAACAACCACAGTCACTAGTTTTGATTTAATCAAAGGAATTCTAAGCGATCGACCATCAGCCATATTAACTACCCTGGATATTTTGCAAAGCGCGCGCTGGGAGCCGATCGGGATTTTGGCTACTCTCTTAAAAGAATTACGTTTACTGATCGTGCTGCATCGCCAGCTAGCGGCCACGGTAGCTACCGCCAATAGATCTACTACTATGCAGGCAC
>CAVFMC010000127.1:0-2271 GCA_963623565.1 Bacteroidaceae bacterium
GATTTATACACTAAGGGGGAGTTTAATGTCGCATGGTAATAGCTGATAAAATCATCGAAAAACTTAAATTTTCCTGGGGTAATAAACTACCTATTTATTTACAGACCGAGGTCGCCGAGTGTGGTTTAGCCTGCGTAGCGATGATTGCTACTTATTATGGCTATAAAATCGATTTGCTCTCCCTACGTCGTAAATATCCGGTTTCGCTTAAAGGCACCCGGCTATCGGATCTCATTGAATTAGCGCGTCGGATGGAGCTAGTTAGCCGCGCCCTTAAACTTGAGCTTGAGGATCTGCCCTACCTCAAGACCCCCTGTATTTTGCATTGGAATATGGATCATTTTGTGGTCTTAAAGGCGGTCAAAGGCTCTAAAGTAATTATTCATGACCCAGCCATTGGGATTATGAAATACAATATGGCGGAGGTATCGAAACATTTTACCGGGATCGCGCTGGAGCTGACTCCTACCACTAATTTCGCTAAACATAAAGAGACCACTAAACTCTCACTGATGGATTTATGGCGTTCGGTTAAGGGAATTAAGCTGGCGCTAGCGCAGATTTTAATGCTATCGGTGACGCTGGAAGTGTTTGCAGTGGTTAGCCCGCTGTTTACCCAGTTTGTCACTGACCAGGTGATTGTTACCACTGACTTTCCGTTGCTGTATGTATTGGCGATCGGTTTTGCCATCCTGATGGTTATCCAATGCGCCACCGAATACGCCCGTTCCTGGATTGTGATGTTTATGGGTAATACTTTAAACGTCCAGCTGACCAGCAATCTATTTCATCACCTGCTGCGGCTGCCTATCGACTTTTTTGAAAAACGGCATATGGGGGATATTGTCTCCAAATTTGGTTCTATCGGTAGTGTTCAGAGTAAAATTAGCACCGATTTTGTGGAGGGAATGATCGATGGGGTGATGACCATTATTACTCTGGCAGTAATGCTAATGTACAGCTGGAAACTAAGTATGGTGGTGTTCGGTGCACTCTTTACTTATATTGTGATTCGTATTTTGTTCTATCCAACTTTTAAACTTAAAAACCAGGAAGCGATTATTGTGGGCGCTAAAGAGAGTTCGGTGTTCATGGAGAGCATTCGGGCAGTGCTACCGCTAAAAATTTTTGGCCGCGAGAGCCAGCGGGAAAGCGTGTGGCAGAACTGTTATACCGACAATCTAAATTTAGGCATTGAGGTCGGGCGCTTAGGCCTAGTTTACCGGACTATTAATCATGTAATTTTCGGAGTGGAGAACATTGTAATTATGATTATGGGTGCCGGCATGGTGATGCGTAGTGAAGGGATGAGTATCGGGATGTTAATGGCTTATCTTTCTTACCGCGGTCAGTTTGTGAGTAAGGCACAGGCGATGGTGGATAAGTTTATTGAATATAAAATGATTAGCATTCATTTGGATCGGGTGGGCGATATCGCCTTGTCGCCAACCGAGGAAGATGTGCTGAGGGGTGGCCAGGGGGCGGAACTAGTAACCCAGCATCATGAAATGAAAGGTGGCATTCGCTTGGAAAATCTGGGTTTTCGCTATTCTGAGCAGGATCCTCACGTCTTTAAAAATATCAGTTTTGAAATTCAACCCGGGGAAACGGTGGCTATCGTTGGGCGCTCGGGGTGTGGTAAAACGACTTTACTCAAGATTTTAATGCGGCTTTTTAAAGCTACCGAGGGGCATATTTATATTGATGGGGTGGATTTAGATAAATTTAGTGTACAGGATTATCGCTCGCAAATTGCGGCGGTAATGCAGGACGATACCCTGCTGAGTGGTTCGATTACCGATAATATTAGCTTTTTTGATGGGGAATTAGATATCGAGCGGGTGCATCAATGTGCCAAGCTGGCTTCTATTCACGAGGATATTATCAATATGCCGATGGGCTATGAGTCACTGGTAGGGGATATGGGCACCACGCTCTCGGGCGGGCAAAAGCAGCGGATTTTACTGGCGCGGGCGCTTTACGCGCAGCCTAAAATTCTCTTCTTGGATGAAGCTACTAGCCATCTGGATGTGTTTAATGAACGGGCGATTAATAACCACGTTAAGCAACTGGGCGGCATTACTCGGGTGATTGTAGCGCATCGCCAGGAGACGGTGGCGATTGCGGATCGAGTGATTAATTTAGAAGAGATGATTATTAAGCAGCAACAACAAGAATTTATCCAAAATATTCAGGCCCAGCAGCGGTACATGATGACCGCGGCAGCCGCGGCGGCGCAGGCGCAGGTACAAATGCAGACTGGGCAAGCGG
>CAVFMC010000128.1:0-2248 GCA_963623565.1 Bacteroidaceae bacterium
ACTTATGCACTAGCGGTCAACTTACAAGCAGCGCGGTCAAGTAGTTGGCATAAGTAAATGTTTTATTTTTATCAATATGCGGCGTGGTATTATCGCTCGTTCAGTAATCTGGATTTATTTGTGTCACGGGATATTAGTTGCTATAATCATGGCGATATGTTTTGAGTAATACACTTATGAGCTAATTAGATGCTAAATATAGATAGGTTGAGAAAACAGGTTGTATGAATGAAAAGCGCACCAAGGAAATGATAATCCAAAGAGTAGTGGTTGGTCAGATGGCGGAGAACACTTATTTTGTAGTGGAACCGGTCAGTAAACGAGGTTTTGTGGTGGATCCAGGTGCCGAAGCAGGACGGCTACTGCAGATCATTAAGGATCATGGCTGGCAGATTGAGATGATTTTACTTACCCATGGCCATTTTGATCACATCGGCGCGGTTGAACAGCTACATACCAGTTTAAAGATTCCCTACCTGATTCATCAGCAGGGTTGCCAGATGTTGCTCGATTCTGCCTATAATCTTTCGTCATCCTATTGTGAACAGCCGATCTTCTTACCAGACGCGATCTATCTAGCAGATAATGCCTTAATTCCCAATTTAGATTATTTTCAGTTTGCTGATGGCGGTAAATTAGATTTACGTTTACTGCACTTACCTGGACATACCATGGATTCATCGGCGTTCTATTCAGCTAGCTGTGGTTTTGCGTTCGTCGGCGATACTCTGTTTAAAAATGGCGTCGGAATTACTGATGTACCGGGCGGTAGCGCGCAGCGGTTGCAGCAGAGTTTAGACAAACTATTTACCCTGCCTTTAGAAACCAAAATTTATCCTGGGCATTATGATTATAGTTATTTAAAAGATGAGGTTGCCGCCAGAAGTAATAATGATAAATAAAATAATGTCTGTTGATAGTAAGCGCTACATTCATGCGGGTGTTTATGGATTTTATTAATGGATTTTATTAATTGTCATTACGGCAAGTAGCTGCTATAATCCATCTAGTAGTGTTGTAAATATTGAGTAGGATTTATATTTATAATGTACAGTTAGTAAAATGGGTTGACTGCATGATATCTGTGCATTATTAAATTATAGTAAATATAATAAAAAAATAGTAAGCATGAGGAGAGAGAATATGACAGAACTAAAGACAAAAACGAAGACGGGAACAGATTGCAAAACCCGTCGTACTAAAATTGTTACCACGATTGGGCCGGCTTCTAATAGCTTAGAAAATTTACGTAAAATCATCGCGTCCGGGTCTGATATGCTGCGATTAAATATGTCCCATGGGGTGCCAGCGGAAAAAGCGGCTATGGTCAAAGATATTCGGGCCATCGCCAAGCAAGAGGGGCGCGTAGTAGCGGTGTTAGCGGATCTGCAGGGTCCAAAAATTCGCATTGCCTGTTTTCAGCATGAAGAGGTAGAATTAGCCGAGGGAGCGGATTTTGTGTTAAACGCGGCGCTGGGGCGTAACGATGGTGATGCTACCCAGGTGGGGATTGATTATCCGGAATTGGTTAATGATGTGGCGCCAGGGGACACGTTACTACTGGATGATGGAAGAATTCGCTTAGCAGTCCAGCGGGTAGAGGCGCCAAAAATTTTCTGTAAGGTCTTAGTTGGTGGTCAGCTTTCGGATCATAAAGGAATTAATCGGCTGGGAGGCGGACTGTCTGCTAAAGCATTAACCCCCAAAGATCTGGAGGATTTACGTTTGTCGGTTGAAGCGGATATAGACTATATCGGGATCTCGTTTGTGCGTTCGGAAGCGGACGTTTTAGAGGCTAAGCAGCTGATCGCACAGCAGGGCGGCAGGGCACGGGTAATCTCTAAAATTGAGCGCGTTGAGGCGATTGAACCGGAAACTTTGCGTAAGATTGTCCTGGCTTCAGATGCAGTAATGGTTGCTAGGGGTGATTTAGGGGTCGAAATTGGGGACGCAGCGGTGCCGGCAGCCCAACGGTTAATTATTAATATGGCGCGCCATTGCCATCGACCGGTGATTGTGGCTACCCAGATGTTAGAAACTATGATCCATTCAGTGCTGCCAACCCGTGCCGAAGTATCAGATGTAGCCAATGCTATTTTGGACGGTGCCGATGCAGTGATGACCTCGGCGGAAACCGCCTCTGGGGATCATCCGGTGTTAGTAGTACAAACCATGGATCGTATCTGCCGTGAGGTCGATAGTGATCTTCTTAATAGACAGAACTGCTGTCATAGTAACGGGAGTAAAA
>CAVFMC010000129.1:0-2190 GCA_963623565.1 Bacteroidaceae bacterium
GCGCTCTAGACAAGCGCAGAGTTCATATAACCAGTTATTCCCCTTGTGATTAATAACTTCGCTACTTTTATTAAAATAATGAATTAACAGAATATGGCGCTCCTGCTCCGCCTGACTGGCTGTCGTCAACTGCGCTACTGTCCCCTCCTCTAGCGCCAGTGTCGTCAACAAGTCAGTTAACAGCTGCGGCAACTGCGCTAGGCAATGCCACAAAGTATCACCAGTCGTCTGATTCAAAATAAAAAGTGTTGTACAGTCTAATTGCTGATGCGAATCACTGTTATTATCCGCACCATTCCGAGTATTATAAGCTGCCGCTATCTCTGAACCGTAATGCTCAATAAAGTGGTCTAAATACTTTTGCAGCTGATATTGCAATGGAGCAATAAGAGCAGACGTAAATAACTGCTCTAAAACTTTTGCCTTGATCGTTTGGGTAAAATATTGTTGCCGCTGATTAGAACTGCTTAGCAGTTGGATAATAAAATTGGGAAAAGCCTGTACTATTTGGCTATCGCTGGACCACTGCATAGTAGTCATCATCAAAATAATAAAGCTTCCATAATTTTCAATGACAGACTTGTTATCGGTTAGCAGATGTAATGGCGTATTGCCATCAATATCTTGAGCCAATAAAGCTTGCATCACGCATTGAGTACGTACAATGGAAATTGGATTATCATGGACGGTAAGTTTAGATCGTAACCACGCTAAAAATAGCTTTGGCGTGGACTCCTGATGCAGCTGGGCGATTAGATGCAGAATATTACGCTGCGCCGCATCCTGTACCCTGAACATAGCACTCCAAAAATTTGGACGCTGCTGAACCTGATCCAGCTCCATTAATAGCTCTAGCTCACGCTGCCATTTGGGCCACTGCGGCTGTAGCCTGTTCTCGACGATGAGCCGCGGCAAACAGACCACTAGCTCCATTAGCCCATGTTCCCGTTGGTAATCTAAAGCTAAATCAGCCTGAGCAGTCATCGCCCAATCAAACTGCACATGAGCTAGGACCCAACTGATTTTTTGCCGCCTTAAGTCGGTTAGCGGGCGACCTAACGGGCTTAGATATTCCACCAGAAAGATTAAATCCTGCGCATCCAGTAGCTTAGCCTCCGCAAAATGCTGGGTGCGCATCCGAACTAGATCCAGCATCGCAACGGTGGCCGTATCCGATAAGAGCAACCCCATTAATAGCAGACGCCAATCATCCGGGCTAACCTGTACCGCCACCTGGGGCGTACCGGGTAACAGCGCGCTACCTAGCTGCTTTAATCTGCCCCATAGCGTGACCGGTTCAGCACAAGCTAGCGTCTGCAGTCGGATACATTCTACTAGATAAGGCAGTGGCTTAGCTAACCGCTGCTGCATCAGATTAGCTCCATTGGCGTTAAGTGGCGCAGACGCCAGTTCCGCTAGCTGTGGCTGCTGGACGCATTCTGCGCGCCGTAGTTCATATAGTCGGTCTGCGGTGACGACTAGCTGCCCTGTTAGTACGGCTGTCCCACTTAAAATAATAGCACCCCCCGTCCGTCGGCTTAAACGCGCTGCCAGTCGAAGTGCACGCTGGGTACGCTGCTGCTCGCACTCCAGCGACCGCTCTAAAAAGCTAAAATACTGCTGGAAATAAAATGTGGTGCCTAAGGTGGCGGACCCGCTTAACACCCCCAATAACCAGTGTTTAGCTAGCGCTGTCTGCGCTAACGCTAGGCCACTCCCCACCATTGTCATACCCCACGTCAATCTATCCCGCTGCCGCGCTAACCGTGGGGAGCGCATAGCGGGCATGGGCTGACGACCCCTTAAAAACACCCCTAGCCCAACTAGCGCCAGTCCGGCGGCAGAGCCAACTGCGCCCTTCACGGCAGTTTTAAGAATCACTTCGCCATCGCGATGCTGCTGAGCTACCTCCTGCATCCGATGGGCGATAAACGCCAGATAATAATCTTGTAGCCAACGGATACGCTCGGCTTGGCGATTTAGCAGCGGCTGGTCAATATTAGTGACGCATTTTAAACTTGGCCGTAATTGAAGATGATAAGCGGCATTTAAACTTAAACTGCGTAAAAAGGCTAGTAATTGTCGAATCTGTTCTTCGCTGAGTAGGGAGAAAAAGATAGATCCATTTTGATCGAACATGCTACAACTACGTTCTTGCAAGCGTTCTAACTGAGCTGCACCGATATTGGT
>CAVFMC010000130.1:0-2176 GCA_963623565.1 Bacteroidaceae bacterium
GATGATGGGGTGATGCCGCAGACCGTAGAGGCAATTCAGCATGCTCAAGCGGCTAAAGTGCCGATTATTGTGGCGGTTAATAAAATCGATAAACCGGGCGCGGATCCGGAACGCATTCGAACTGAGTTGTCAAAATATCAGATTATCCCGGAAGAATGGGGAGGCGATAATATATTTCAGAACGTGTCGGCCAAACGGGGTGATGGGGTTGATGAACTGCTGGAGTCAATTTTAATTGTAGCGGAGATGCAACAGCTGACCGCACCGGTAGAGGGCGCCGCTAAAGGGGTGGTGCTGGAGTCCCATCTAGATAAAGGACATGGTCCGGTCGCCTCAGTGCTGGTGCAGAAAGGCACGTTACATCAAGGCGATGTAGTACTAGCCGGGCTCTATTTTGGCAAAATTCGCGCTATGTTTAATGATATGCATAACAAAATTACCCAGGTCGGTCCTTCAGTACCAGCCGAAATTTTGGGTTTAACCGGTGTGCCTAGTGCGGGTGATGATTTTTTAGTCTTACCCAGTGAAAAGAAAGCGCGCGAAGTTGCCATCTTTCGCCAAAGCAAGCATCGCGAGAATAAATTAGCCCGACAGCAAGCCTCTAAGATGGAGAGCATTTTGGCGCGCATGAAGGAACAGGGTGCAAGCGAAAGTAATAATGATGGCAAGGGTAGTCAGCATCGCGACGATTCGGCGGGAGTACTAGCCCAGGAAGCCAAGAGCTTAAATGTGGTTTTAAAAGCGGATCTGCAGGGCTCGGTTGAGGCGATTATAGACGCTTTAAGCAAAATCTGCATTGACGAAGTCAAGGTGAACGTGATCGCTAGTGGTGTAGGCGGGATTACTTCTTCTGATGTCAATCTAGCATTAGTTTCTAGTGGCGTAGTGATCGGTTTTAATGTTCGTGCCGATGCTAATGCTCGTCTTTTGGCGGATAATGAAGGAGTGGATCTACGCTATTATAGTGTGATTTATCAACTACTGGATGAGATTAAAAACGCCTTAACTGGTCTGTTGGCACCTAAGTATGAGGATCAGATATTAGGCTTAGCCGATGTACGGGAACTGTTTCGCTCTTCCAAATTTGGTACCGTAGCTGGCTGTAAGGTTATTAACGGTATTATTAAACGTGGCGGGAGCATTAGAATCCTGCGCTCGCAAGTGGTGATTTATGAAGGCGAAGTGGAATCCATTCGGCATTTTAAAGATGATGTCAATGAAGTGCATCAAGGTACGGAGTGTGGTTTGGGTATTAAGGGATATAATGATCTAAAGATCGGCGATCAGATTGAAATGTATAAAAAAGTATTGGTCAAAAGATAATGATCAAAAGTCAAAAGATAGCAAAAAGATAAAACGACTAAATTAAATTAAATTAAATAGGTTGGGTGGGTGGCTTTTCACCGGTAATGTCTCTTAGCGGTGAGTGAATTTAGCATTACCGGCGTTATGATTTTTTATTTAATCATCAATGATGTTTTATCTTCATTTGCGTGTACATTTTATTAAGCAATGAATTTTTTCAACCGAATAAAGTCAATAAAAGTTAACACTAGTGGTCTATCCACGATTCTCTTAGCTATCGCTGCCGCCATTAGTTATAGCTGTATGAACTTTTGTATTAAGCTCACTAAACATGACGCTAATCAAGCGTTGATTGGCCTGGTACGTTTTTTTATTAGTTGGCTCTGGGTGGCCAGTATTGTCAATTATCGTGTCCAGCAACAGCTTCGTGATAATCACAATATATCGCCCACAGCAACAACGCTATCGCCGCGCCAACACAGCCAATACGACCAACGTAGCCAACACAGCCGATACTGGCAGCAGCTACGTAACACTTATTTACACACCGCGCATATCGGCGGTTACTTAGTACGGGCGCTTTTTACAGCCCTAGCGGTAGTCTCTTCCTGCATTGCTCTAAAAAAAACTTCCATCGCTAGCGCTATGTCGCTGATTATGTCCCAAGCACTTTTTGCGCCGATTCTAGAAGCGTTTTTTTGTCAGCGCCGCCTAAAAATCAGTACGCTACTCTCAATTATAATTGGCTTCAGTGGCGTCGTAGTCACTTTTAACCCCAATTGCAAACAGTTGCTCAATTACGACTCGCTCTACGGCCTCTTAAGCGCCTTTTCCATCGCGGTCTCCTATATTAGTTTGCGTAGTCTCACCG
>CAVFMC010000131.1:0-2125 GCA_963623565.1 Bacteroidaceae bacterium
CACCATCAGTATCGATAGCTGTAACAGATCGTAAACGTAACAAGATAGATCGGGCTAAAATAGCTGAAAATGATTTGGCTCATAGCTACGTTCTTAATTCCAAAACAGCTAAAACGTCAGTAACGGAGGCAAACATTTCCAAGAAACAAGTCACTAAAACACAAGAAACTAAGCCGCAAGGAACGAGTGGCGAGACGCACAAGACAAGGGCGGCTAATACCCGAACGGTTACGGCAATCGCAAGGCGGGCAAAAACAACTCCAGTAAAAGATGCGGTACAAGATGAAGCGGCAATCGGGGTGCAGCCAAAAGCGCAAGCAGTGATGGTGGAAGCGGAGGTACAAACTACCCAAGTAAAACAGCGTAGAAAGCAAGCAAAACTAAAAGATACAGAGGCGCAAACCGTTAAAACGAAATACAATCATTCAGGCATACAAGTAGAACAAACGACCGGAGTGCAAGTAGCGGCGCAGACCGATAAGTGTACAATTAAATTACAATTTTCTACAGCGACAGCGGTCCAGCAACAAGCACTATCGACGGCTAGATTGCAACTTGCTAAGAATCAAGAGCAGCATTTTCCAGAGACTGCGGAGCTACCAGCTCGAGTAACGCTACAACCGAGTGCAACGATCTATACCGGCGTAGAGCTAGAACCGCAGTTGGCTAATAATAGCTTGTCTTATGTACAGACTCTTGTCGCACAGATTGCACCGACTAAACCGCAACTACAGACCTCGACGGTGCAAGCGTGGCATTTTCCGGTAGCCACTCCGCCCAGGCTTCAAATTGCACCGTCGATAGTTAATCAAGACAATTGGGTTAATGGCATTGATATATCGGTGCCAACTCAGGTTCAGGCGCAAACGCAAACTCAATCACCACAATATCAAACTGCATTTACTTTCACCCACTCTTCAGTATTGCCAACTATATCGTTAGCGCCAACAGCACATGCTCAACTACAACCAGTAATCTTAGGCACGATATTTGAACGTAATGGTAAAGGGACAGCAGTAGAGTCTATTCAGCCCCACATTACCCAAACAGAATTATTGCAATTTAGCGAGCTATTGCGCGACGCTAATAGCGGCAGGTTACCTGAAACCTGGCAGGGTGTATGGTTATCAGTATTAGATAATGCAATTACAAGGTTTGGTGTCAATGCATTGCAGACACTGTTTACCGTGACTACCGATGATGGTAATAAGCGTAATATTTGGCATTGTATCGCCCTAGCGGAGCCGGACAACATACTGAATGCCACGTTGAATGTAACATCAGATGCTATATCGGATACAACCGAACATAATCCTTTTCTAGATTGGGTGATGACTAATATAACCCGCTCAGAGACAACTGCAACTAATTTAATTTTAAATGCTTGTAGTGCCTCCTTATTGGCGGTTGATAGCCATAATAATACCCCGTTGCATTACGTTAAAAATGCTAAATTAATGACATTTTACCGGACGTTAATCGATAAATATGATAAAACCTTTTCTATAGTGCGGCTATTAATGACGCTGAATGATCAAGGGGTTAGTTTTATCGAACAGGCGGCAGCTCATCAGCTCTTAGACACCTTTTTTACCGATGCGATCTGCGATCGGATGTTGCAAGAGATTGGTACTAATGAAAATTCCGTTCCTGATACTCCTCACAATACGGTATGGCATATTGTAGCACGAGTACCAGTGTTATTTTTTAAAATGTTGCAACGGCTGCAGCTTTTAGATTCAGATAAGACGAATGCGGATTATAACTTAGTTGTGAAACAGCTGGTGAAATGCAGCGCTATTGTTAATGAGCAAATAGAGAATTGGTTCCATATTTTAACTCGGTCAGCCGTTCATGATTCCTATTTATCAGCTCATTTTTGGGATTTTATTAGACAACTACCGCAAGAGCTGCGGCCATCCTTTTTTCTGCTGCTAGGGCAGTTGAATAATGTTAGCTTAGTAACGCCGTTACAGCAGCTATGGCATCAAAACGCGCAGCTACTAGATAATTTAACTGGGACTGGCCGTCAACCAACGCTGTTAAACCACAATGGCAACACTCTAAAACAGTTGTTAAACCAGATGCTCGCTATTAATGTTTGCCAGGATCTACAGGATCAAAC
>CAVFMC010000132.1:0-949 GCA_963623565.1 Bacteroidaceae bacterium
CCATATAGCCTAGATCGCCCGCCCTAAAGTATGGATCGTCAACTTGGTTAATTGCGCTCTGTAGGCGGAATACCCATAATAACCATAATCCGCTGCCTGCGCCTGTGTTGCTACCGCTAGCATAGCACTAGGTAGCAACACAGTACGGAATAGTTTGCTCAAAAATTTAGTTTGTTTACCTTTCATTACGATTTACCTTCTTATTTTCCTATTCAGTTCTTTTATTATATGAATCATTAATACATACGTGTAACTATGTTTATATTTAATTAGTGCACTTCATAATAATACAATAAATTAGCCGGTCAATTAATTCTTAATTAATAACTGGATTGTTTTAACATAAATCAATAACCTAAAATACCGTATATTCCTGCAATAGCTTGCTTAGCTTGCTAGGGGATAAAGAGCCAAGAGCCAGTCTGTTGCAACCATATCAACCAAGCTAAACTGCTAATTAACAACCACAACAGCCGGAAACTAGTTGTTTTAGTTAGTAACGTCTTAGCTACAAACAACTGCAGTAGTAGCCAACAACCGCTCAACCCCAAACAGCTGCCAATCGTCAGATCGATTAACAGGCCGGTTAGCCACCCGATGATAATTAAGCAGTGATGCCAACGTCTGCACCCGCTTTCCAATACGAGCTGCAGCGTTATCCAGAGAGCCCCTACCCAGTGCCAATAATAATAAATAGCTAGATAACTAGCCAGTAACATCAAAAGCGCGCCTAATTTTAGCGCTTGGTTACGATGTAACAACAGGTTAAGTGGCATATGTTACAGGTAACAGATATTGTATATTATTTATCCTATTCACTTTACAGTGCTGTTTTCTGCGGTAAAATTAACACTTTGGTAATCTGCCAACAATTTACTGCCGGCGTAACTTGAATCTTTAAAAAATGTTGCCCCTCCAAATTTTGAATCTCACGCACAGTACCGACTTG
>CAVFMC010000132.1:1005-2065 GCA_963623565.1 Bacteroidaceae bacterium
GCCGCAGTGGCGTTCAATAGTTCTAACTGTTGGTCTTTGCTGCCGGCACAAAAACATTCCTGACCATTACGAGCAATTTTAACAGCGACGATGCTATCTGGGCTAATTAGTGGCAGTACCACCGCTGTCTGCTGGGTGACCGTATCTATGCGGCCCACTGCACCAGTCGCGGTAAGCACCATCTGATTTTCAGCCACGCCCTCTGCTCGGCCCGCATTAAGCATAAAACGATAACCGAATTGCGCTTGCGGTAAGGAAAGTAGTTGGACTATGCGCCATTTAGACGAACTGGACGGTAAAGAAGTACCAGTCTCAACAGTGGCATTACTATGATTGACATCATCTACATCAGACGACGCACGCGGTACTAACGTAACTAATTCTGCTAATTCTTGATATTTAGCTTGTAAAACGTTAAATTGTGCAACTTGCGCGGCTAAATATTGCTGTTTAGCTTCTAAGGCGCGATAATCGGCATATAAAGTACGATAACTACGTAGTTCGGTCAGGAGCGCGCGCCATTTAACTAAAGGCGCATCTAGGAATTTTTGCACTGGACCAAACCATTGCCAGCAAGCTAGGCGCAAGGCGGTTAGCTGACCGGTATGACGGTTATCCAACCAGAAAAGTGCGGTAAGGAATAGAACAAAGCCAAAGACGACTACACCTTTAGGCCGACCGCGAAAGAGTTTATCCTGCTTCATCGTGTCTAATGTAAAGTACTAATTTTATTCATTTTGTTAATTATTTATCTATTAAATTATGTTATGTATGTTATGAACCAGTTGCTTAAAACGTTCTCCGCGCTGCTGATAATTGGCAAACATGTCAAAACTGGCACAAGCCGGCGAGAACAACACTGCATCATGCGGCTGCGCCAACTGCTTAGCTTGTTGTACCACCTGTTCTAAATTGGCCACCACCAGCTGCGGCAACCGCTCGTAGGGAATCTGTAAATCCTGCTGAATCTGCGACGCATCGCGACCGATGAAAATCAGTGCCCGGACATGATTGAGCACTGGCTCACGAAGAGCACTAAATTGCGCGCCCTTGCCTACAC
>CAVFMC010000133.1:0-2037 GCA_963623565.1 Bacteroidaceae bacterium
CGTCATTCGAGGAGCATAGCGAAAACCGGCGGGACCGTGCTATCGCTGCTTATATTCGACAGAATTTGGAGAATTTTATGAGTTATCAGCGTTGCCAAGTCTGCCAGGGCGCGCGGTTGCAACCTGGCCCCTGCGCGGTGCAGCTGAATGGGCTCAATATTCATCAAGTTACTAAATTATCAGTCACCCAGGCGCTAGCTTTTTTTACTAAGTTGCCAAAGCAACTGACCGCGCGTGAACAGCTGATTGCTCAGCAGGTCTTAAAAGAGATCCGCAATCGCCTGCAATTTTTACAAGATGTAGGACTAGATTATTTAACTCTGGATCGCTCTGCCAACACCCTGTCGGGCGGCGAGGCGCAGCGGATTCGGCTGGCCACTCAGATCGGCTCGGCACTCACCGGGATACTGTATGTGCTGGATGAACCGAGTATTGGGTTGCATCAACGGGATAATCGCCGGCTGATCGATACACTTAAACATCTGCGGGATTTAGGTAATACCGTAGTGGTGGTGGAACATGATGAAGAAACCATGCGGGCGGCGGATCAGATTGTGGATATTGGACCGGGCGCCGGTGAACAGGGCGGACGGTTAATGGCGCAGGGGACCGCCGAAGAGATCGCCCAGGTACCCGAGTCGATTACCGGCAGCTATCTAGCCGGACGCATGGCCATTGCAGTACCTAAGCAGCGCCGCACACCTCAGCGTGGGTTTTTAGAAATGGTAGGAGCCACTGCGCATAATCTACAAAACCTTACGGTACGGATTCCCATTGGACTACTCACCGTAGTGACTGGGGTCTCGGGAAGCGGTAAATCCACCTTAGTTAATGAGGTGCTCTACCCGGCGTTAACCCGGCAATTAAGTCGCGCGCAGCGTGGGCGAAGGGAACGGACAGCCGCTCATAACCAACCGCAGCTAGTTTATCGCTATAAATATCAGGCCATGATCGAGTATGAACAGGATAATGAGGAGGACGAAGGCGTTTTAGAATATTATTACGCTGCCAGCAATCTACATGATGATGATTCGAGTGCACAGGCAGAACCATCGGGACTGCATGCCTCTACCGCCCCGCTGACCTCGCACTGCCTAGCGCTCTTTGGCTATCAACAGTTAGACAAAGTGATTAATATTGATCAAACGTCAATCGGCCGCACCCCGCGCTCTAATCCCGCTACCTATACCGGCATTTTTGATTTCATTCGCCAGCTCTTTAGTGAAACCCCGGAAGCTAAAGCACGGGGTTATCGGGCGAGGCGATTTAGCTTTAACGTTAAGGGCGGCCGCTGTGAAGCGTGTATGGGGGATGGGGTCACCAAAATCGAGATGAATTTTTTGCCGGATGTCTATGTTCCTTGCGAAGTCTGCCGCGGGCAACGCTATAACCGCGATACACTAGAAATTCTTTATAAAGGACAAAATATCGCCCAAGTGCTCAATATGACGGTTAGCCAAGCTTGTCTTTTCCTGCAACATCATTCGCAACTGGAACGGCGCCTGCGGGTGTTAGAGGAGGTAGGATTAGGCTATCTCCGGCTCGGGCAACCGGCCACTACCCTCTCGGGCGGCGAGGCACAGCGAATTAAACTAGCCGCCGAATTAATGCGGGTGGCTACCGGTAAAACTCTTTATATTCTGGATGAACCCACTACTGGCTTGCATACCGCGGATGTACAAAAATTGCTCACCACACTGCATCGGCTGGTGGATCGCGGGAACAGCGTAGTAGTGATTGAGCATAATTTGGATGTGATTAAAACCGCTGATTATATCATCGATCTAGGACCGGAAGGAGGCGACGGGGGCGGCCAAATTATCGCGGATGGAACGCCCGAAGAAGTAGCTAGCTGTGCACGCTCTTATACCGGCGCTTTTTTAGCGGAGAAGCTGTCGTAATTAGCGGCAAGAGATCTGACTTGCAATCTGGCTGGTTTATGCTACAGTACTGTTGAGTCAAGTGCTGCATTAGAATGATTTTTATATAAGTTATATAAGTTAAAATATACCATATTATTATAAATAATTAAATAAA
>CAVFMC010000134.1:0-2028 GCA_963623565.1 Bacteroidaceae bacterium
GTGATGCTGATGAGTGGCGCTAGTTCCATTCGGGAAGTAATCGCCTTTCCTAAAACCCAACTTGGTACTTGTCCCTTAACCGGCGCTCCAGCAGCCACCGATCCCGATCAATTGGCAGAATTAGGCATCTGCTTAGCAAATTAGGTAATACATCAAATTTAGAATTTAGTGTAGCAATGTAGAAAATGTAGTAAACGTGGGGAACAATTTATGTCCGGACATAGTAAATGGGCTAACATCAAACATCGTAAAGGTAAACAGGATATTCTGCGTGGCAAAATTTTTACTAAATTAATTCGAGAAATTACCGTGGCCGCGCGGCAAGGGGCGGATGAAAATAGTAATTTTAAGCTACGTTTAGCGGTTGATAAAGCGCTGGCGCAAAATATGTCCCGAGACACCATTGATCGTGCCATTAAGCGGGGCGCCGGCGGCGAAGCTAATGATAATTTAGAAGAGGTGGTCTACGAGGGCTACGGTACCAATGGAGTGGCGCTAATGATCGAGTGTTTAACCGATAATCGCAATCGCACAGTTAGTAACGTGCGTTACGTTTTAAGTAAACACGGCGGTAACCTAGGTAATTCCGGTTCGGTAGCTTATCTATTTAAGCAGTGTAGCGTGATTGTCTTGGCGACCGACTGCGAGGAGGAAGCGGTGATGGAGATCGCCTTGGAACATGGTGCTGAAGACGTCACCACTCTGGAAGATGGTAGTATCGAAGTCCTAGGACCTACTGACCGCTTTTGGGAGTTACAGCAGGCGCTTTCGGAAGACGGAATGAAAATCAGTTCAGCCGAGCTAACCCGGATTGCCCAGACAAAAATCAGCTTAGATGAGGAGGCGAGCGAAAAACTGTTTAATTTAGTATCAGCGTTAGAAGAACTGGATGATGTTCAGGACGTCTATACTAATGCGGAATAAGAGCGGCCGCTAACTAAATTAAGTTATATTTAACCGAGCTGATTAATGTAAATGGTGCATGCTATATGAAAATTTTAGAGTGCTTAGATTTTGAACAGCCAATTATGGATCTATTGGCCAAAATTGATGAACTACGCCAGGTGAGTAGCGATAACCATATTAATATTAACCAAGAGATCGCCCGGCTGGAACGTAAAAGTCAAGAACTAACCCGCGAAATTTTTAAAAAACTAAGTGATGAGCAGATTGTGCGGCTGTCACGGCACCCGCTAAGACCACATACACTGGATTATTTATCCAATATTTTTGCTGATTTTATTGAATTATTCGGCGATCGCCAGACGGCGGCGGGACGAGCGATTGTAGCTGGCATAGCCCGTTTAGATGGACAGCCGGTGATGGTGATCGGCCATCAGAAGGGGCGCGGTACCAAAGAAAATCTGGAACGCAATTTTGGTATGGCCAATCCGGAGGAGCACCGGCGTGCACTGCGGCTGATGCGCATGGCGGAAAAGTTTCAACTACCGATTATTACTTTTATTGATACTCCGGGCGCCTATCCGGGCCTAGCTGGAGAAGAACGAAACCAGAGTGAAGCAATTGCGCGTAATATCCAGGCGATGTCCGAGTTACGCACGCCCATCATCTGCTGCGTAATTGGCGAAGGTGGCTCTGGTGGAGCTCTAGCGCTGGGAGTAGGCGATCGTATTTTAATGCTGCAGTATAGTATTTACGCTACCATTTCGCCGGAAGGCTGCGCCTCTATTTTATGGCGGGACGCTAGTAAAATGGGGGAAGCGGCCAAGGTAATGCAACTAACAGCGGAAAAATTATACAACCTCAAACTAATTGATGAAGTGGTAACTGAGCCGCTAGGTGGCGCCCATCGTAACTATGAGGAGACCTGTACCAACTTAAAAGCGGCGCTACAGCGCAACCTGCAAGAGTTGCTAGCACTGGACAGTCAACAACTCACAGCCAATCGCTATCAAAAATTTATGCAATTTGGCCGGCCAGAAGCGGCGGTTAAAAACAAAAAACGAGTAAGTACAAACTAGCACCATCGAACAAAGGTGAAGATGAAGGCACAGAGCTCTTTGTAAT